>JAITBA010000239.1 GCA_031283835.1 Oscillospiraceae bacterium | reverse complement strand
GGCAGTTCGCGCAAGTAAATTCTCTCTCTTTTGCAAGCTTTCGCACCTGCGGTGAGCAGATCGCGCTCATGGGTTTCTTTTTCGCACGCTTTCGTGCCCGCGCACCTGCGGCGGGCAGTTCGCGCAAGTAAATTCTCTCTCTTTTGCAAGCTTTCGCACCTGCGGTGAGCAGATCGCGCTTGAAGCTCTCTCTTTTGCAAACTTTCGTGCCCGCGCACCGGCGGTGAGCGCACCGGCGGGCACATCTGCGGTGAGCAGTTCGCGCACAATCTGTGCTTGTGCATTCTATTATATCACAGCGCAATGAGAATTGCAAATGTTTTTATTCCGATTCAATTTCCGGCCCTTCCCCTGCTAGGGCTTCCAACTTTTTTAGCCGGTGGTTCATGCCCGAGCGGGTTGTGGGCGCCGCCGCCAGGTCGCACAATTCCCGCAGCGAGACATCGGGGTTTTCTTCGCGCAGACGTGCGGCTTCTTGCAAGGGCGCGGGCAGCGCGGCCAACGCGCCGCAGGCCCGCAATTTTTTGATAGCCAGCAGCTGCGCCGCCGCCGCCCCCGAAACCCGCCCCATGTTGGCCAGTTCAAAGTTCACCTGACGGTTCACGTTGTTGCGCATGTCCTTCTCAATTTTGATATGAATCAGCTCCAGCACGGCGTGCTGCGCGCCAAGCGTTGTCAGCACATCCTCCATCTGGGCGCTGTCTTTATAATACGCCAGCCAGACGCCCCTGCGCTGGCAAAGCTTCGTGGGCAGCTCCAGGGCTTCTAGCAATGCCGCCAGCGCCAGCGCCAGTTTTTTGTAGCCTACGCAAAATTCCAAGTGATAGTGTCGCTCGGGGGCGCTGACCACCGCGCAGCTAAGAAATACACCCCGCAAAAACGCCCTGCGGCAGCTTTCGCAGTTAAAGTTTTCTTCCGCAATGCGCAAATTCAAGTCGCCGGGCCCGTGACCAAAGCGCTGCAACACCCGCAGGCGATCCTCCGCGCGGGGTATGGCAAGCCCCCACTTGCGCCCGGTCTGCGTGAACTGGGTGTTGACAAGCGCCATCGTGTGCAGCTGTTCGCACAGGGCTTCGGCGTAGGCGCGGTTTTCGGTGCGCAGGCTAATTTCGCCCGCCGAAAATGTGTGCCCAAACAGCAGCGAACCATAAAGTTGGGCTTCGGCGCAGCAAACCGCCTGCGCTTGCGACGCCTGCAGCAATTCTGTTTTGGTTTCTGACGCAAAGCTCATGGTTGCTGCCTTTCTGCTATATCTCTGTGCGCCACGTGCACGGCATAGCCGTTTTTGAGCAGTAAGCGCGTGGTTTCCTCGGCAAAGAGCACGGAGCGGTGCTTGCCGCCTGTGCAGCCAAAAGCCACCGTCAGGCTGCTCTTACCCTCTTTTTGATAGAGCGGCAGCGCAAACAGCAGCATGTCCGCAATTTTTTGCAGATACATCCGGCTTTCGGCAAACGAAAGCACATATTCCCGGATGCAATTTTCGCGACCCGTGTGGGGCTGCAAGGCGGAGACATATTGCGGGTTGGGCAGGCAGCGCACATCAAACAACAGGTCGCAATCCCGCGGGGTGCCACTCTTGAATCCAAAGGAGGTTATCTGCACACGCATGGCTTGCCCGGGGTTTTCGGCAAAGAGTTCCACAATACGACGCCGGCACTCTTGGGGCAAAATCTGGGAGGTGTCGATCACCATACCGGCCCGCATGCGCAGGCGCTCCAGCAGCTTGCGCTCGGCAGAAATTGCCTGCATGAGCCCCATGGCGGGGTTTTGCGTGCGCAACGGGTGCTGGCGCCGGGTTTCTTTGTAGCGCCGCGCAAGCACTTCGTCCGCCGCGTCAAGAAACAGCACCTCGTAGGCAACCCCTTCGTCTGTCAGGGCGTCCAGCGCCCAAAAGACGTCCAAAAAAGCGCCGCCGGCCCGCGCGTCAATCACCACAGCCGCGCACTCGTGGTGTGCTTCGCTGTCTTGCAGCAGTTTGGCGAACGTTTGCACCAGCCGCGGCGGCAGATTATCGACACAGAACCAGCCGATATCCTCCAGCGCGTCCACCGCCTTCGACTTCCCAGCGCCAGACATGCCCGTGACGATTAAAAGCCGCATAATGATAGAACCCTCCCTTTCCACCGCTACACAAACCGACCATGATAGAAAACCCTCTTTCCGCCGCTACACAAACCGAATTTCCGGCTCTAGCAGCACGCCTGTTTGCCGCTGCACCACTTCTTGCACAAGGGCAATCAGGGCACGCACATCGGCCGCGCGGGCCCCGCCCGTGTTGATGATGAACCCCGCGTGTTTTTCGCTCACCTGCGCGCCGCCCACGCCCTTGCCCTTCAGGCCGCACTGTTCAATCAGGCCCCCGGCAAAGTGCCCCGCGGGCCGTTTGAATACGCTGCCCGCGCTAGCGAATTCGAGGGGCTGTTTGTCGCGGCGTTTTTGCATGGTTTCGTTCATTTTTGCTTTGATTTCGAGTGAATTGCCGGGAGCAAGTAAAAAGCAGGCGCTTGCCACAATGCCGTCCATTTCCATGAAGGCGCTGTGGCGGTAGCCCAGCCCCTGCTCTTTTGGGGGCACCAAAACGCACGCGCCGGTGGAGGTAACACAGGTGACAGGCCCCAGCACCTCCTTCATTTCGCCGCCATAGGCCCCGGCATTCATAAAGACAGCGCCGCCCACGCTGCCAGGGATGCCGTAGGCGAATTCGAGCCCGGAAAGGCCGTTTTTTTGCGCAAAAACGCACAGTTCATTCAACTTTATTCCGGCACCGCACGCAACCACGCCGCCCTGCAGCCGTTCGATCGTTTGCAGCTTTTCGGTCGAGATCACAACGCCGTCAATGCCGCTGTCCTTCACCAGCAGGTTGCTGCCGTTGCCCAGCACAAAGGGCTTGAGGCCCTGTGCCGCGCAAAGCGCAACGCAGCCCTGCAACGCCCCAAGCGAAGCCGGATAAAGAACCAACGCCGCCGGGCCGCCGATTTTGAAGGAAGTATTGGCAGACATCAAAACCTCCTGCCTATAATCCACGCCCAGCGCCGCCAGTTCGGCCAAAAATCTTCGCATGCTGCATCTCGTTTCTGTTTTTTTGGAGCGAACGCCTTTGCAGAGCAGAATCAACGCGGCTGCGGCAAGTGCGCTTTGCGGAACTGCTATACACGAATCCGCGGCACTCCCTGCTATTCTGTCAGCGCCCCCGCGCCGATCACCCCGGCGTCGTTGCCCAGCGCGGCGGGCACCAGCTCGGTTTGTTTTTCGGCATAGAGGGTGTAGCGCTCGGTCTTCACCATCTCGCGCAGGGGGGCCAGCAGGTTCTCGCCCTCGTGGCCAATGCCGCCGCCGATGCAGATTTTTGCGGGCTGCAAGGCGTTGATAAGGTTCCCCAAGCCCACGGCCACATAGCGCATGTACTGCATCACCACATAAGCCCCCACAGGGTCGCCCGCGCGCCACGCGTCGAAGGAGGTTCTGCCGTTGACATTTTTGGCGCTGCCGTCTGCCAACTGCCACATCAGGCTTTCGGGGTGATCCAGCATAGCCTCCTTGGTTTGGGCAATGAGGGCCGTGGCACTGGCATAGGCCTCCCAGCAACCCTTGCGGCCACAATTGCAGGGCGTGCCATCCAGCACAATCACCATGTGCCCGCATTCGCCCGCCGCGTCGTTGATGCCGTTAACGATTTTGCCGTCAATCACAATGCCGCTGCCCACACCTGTGCCCAGCGTGATGGCTACAAAACTGCTAACCCCCTTGCCGCTGCCCGCCAAGGCTTCGCCCAGCGCGGCGCAATTGGCGTCGTTGTCAAGATACACCGGGCACCCCAACCGCTCCGTCAGCAGGCTGCGCGCGGGCACATGATGAAAGCCCAGGTTGTTCGCAAACGCAATAACGCCCCGGGCTTTATCCACCGAACCCGGCATGCCGATGCCGACGCTCCGCACGTCGTTCATCTGCAAACCCGCCGCCGCCACCGCATCGCGCACCGCCGCCGCCAGGTCGTCAAAAATCGCGTCCGCCGGGCGCGGCAGTGCTGTTTTGCGCGTTCCACGCCCAATGATCCGCAATTCCGCATCCAAAACGCCCGCCACAATGTTCGTTCCTCCCAAATCCACGCCGACCCTTACCATATCACAGTTCTCCACTTCATATTTATTATTACATGAATATATTAGACCTCATCAAAAACCCGGGGCGAGCGAATTTGCGAGGAAAATTTTGCCCTGCAAGACGGAGGACAAAGACGGGCCGGCGCCCATCAAGGACGGCAACGCGGCATGGCGGGAATTTTATCGCAAATTTGCCGGCAGGGTTTTTTGCGTTTGAGGAGGTCTAATAGACCTCTACTATATTGGATGAAAGCTCTTGTTGCCGTGAGGTGGGCAGTTCGCGCCAGGGTCACGCTCCACTTAGTATAGCATGAATTTTTGCAGTATGCAAGACGGAAGATGAAATTTTGAGGAAATTTTGTTTTGCTAACAATCCGCGCGCGCGCCAAAACCGAACGGTTCTATGCCGAAGCGTGGCAAGGCGGCCGTCTTGCCGGACGACAAAAATCCGCGAAAATTTTAGCTTGGAAAGCTTTATTAAAAAGTAGCGAAAAAAAGCTTGACAATCATCTCGTCCTGTGTTCTACTACTTCAGTAGTTAGCTATAGCTAACAAAAAGCAGGAGGTCACCATGATGCCCTTAACCCTTTCAAACATCGGCGAAACCGCCGCCATCAAAAAAGTGGGCGGCAAAGAAGATATTCGGCAATTTTTGGCAACGCTTGGGTTTGTGCCTGGCTCGCACGTGACGGTAATCACGCAAAACGGCGGCAATGTGATTGTGCAGGTGAAGGAATCGCGGGTTGCCATTAGCCGCGAAATGGCCGCTAAAATTATGGTGTAACTTTTCGTTGGTTTTTGTGGTGTGCCAATGGTGTGCCAAAATATTTTTTTAGGAGGTTGTTAGTCTATGCAAACACTCAAGGGCGTTAAGCCGGGCGGCGCCGTCATCGTGAAGAGAGTCCTCGGTGAGGGGTCCATCAAGCGGCGCATTATGGAAATGGGGATCACCAAAGGCGTGCAAATCACGGTGCGCAAAGTCGCGCCCCTGGGCGACCCAATGGAATTATCGGTACGAGGGTATGCGTTGAGCCTGCGCAAGGCGGACGCGGAGCTGATTGAGATTGAGGAGGTGTAACATGGGGATTCTTATTGCGCTGGCGGGCAACCCCAACAGCGGCAAAACCACGTTGTTCAACGCGCTAACAGGCTCGAACCAGTTTGTGGGCAACTGGCCGGGCGTGACCGTAGAAAAAAAAGAGGGGCGGCTCAAGGGCCGCAAAGATGTGACAATTACTGACTTGCCGGGTATTTACTCCCTTTCGCCCTACACCCTGGAGGAAGTGGTGGCGCGCAACTATTTGATTGACGAGCGCCCCGACGCGATATTAAATATCATCGACGGCACAAACCTGGAGCGCAAC
>JAITBA010000199.1 GCA_031283835.1 Oscillospiraceae bacterium | reverse complement strand
AAATGTGGAAGTGGGCAATGTGATTAAGACCGTTCCGGCGGGCGGGGAGCAGCTTGCCGTGGGCGAACGGGTGATCCTGTATGTATCGGTGACGCCGGGAGAAACGGCAAAAGTGAAGGTGCCCGACCTAAAAAGCTGGACACTAAAAGAAGCCAAGGCGATGCTGGAGCAGCGCCAACTGGTGCTGGACAGTGGCACGGCGCAAGAAATTGACAGCACCGAAGAAAAAGGCAAAATTGTGTGGCAGAGCATTGACCCGAACACGGAAGTGGACCCAAAGACCAATATTTCGGTGAAGATTAGCAATGGGGTGCCGCCGTCGCAGAGCGGCGTGTTCACCATTCCGCTGCCGGTGCGCAACGGCGACGGCATACTAAAAATTTATCTTAACGAAGTGAAGTCGGGCGACGACATAGTGGTGCGGCTCAGCGGCAGCACCAAAGTGACGCTAACCAGCAGCGGCGCGAGCGTGAAGCTGGAGGCTACCCTAGACGACCTGACGATCTATACCGCCACGGTGGACTTCACCAAGAACCCGCCCACACTGAGCAACGAGCAGACCAGCAACCTCGAAGAGACGGTGAGCTCGCCGAACTACACGCACACAACCGCCGCCACAGAGGAGATCCCCGCAGGCGAAACGCCGGGCGAAGATTGGATTTTGATGCCTGACGTGGTGGGCAAATCGAAGGAAGCGGCGCTGGAGCTTTTGGCGGACTTGGGCTTTATCAACGTAACCACACAACCAAGCAGCCTCGCGGCCATTTTGGGGAACAAAGTGGTGCGGCAAAGCGCCGTAGCTGAAACAAAGGTAGCCCCCGACCGGCTGATCATCCTCTATTTGAGCAATTGAGCGGGGTGAAGGGGCGTATTCACGCGCTGCAGGGGGGCAACTACGCCGTGGCCACAGCGACGGGACCGCTGGCTTGCCGGGCCAGGGGGCTGTTCCGCAGCCAGGGGCGCACGCCTTTGGTGGGCGACGAAGTTGTTTGCGCGCCCACCGGCCCGGGCGAGGGGTATATTCTGGAGTTGCTGCCGCGCAAAAACGCGCTGGCTCGTCCGCCGGTGGCGAATGTTGACCAGCTGTTTTTGCTGTGCGCGACCACACAACCGCGGCCCAACCTGCGCTTGCTCGACACGCTGCTTGCCGTGACGGAATTGAGCGGCATTGCGCCGGTGGTGGTCTTCACAAAGTGCGATTTGGCGCCGGGCGGCGATTTTGCGGCGGCATATCGGGCCTTTGATTGCCTTTGCGTGGGCAAGGAGGACGAAGCCGCGGTGGAGGAACTGCACGGGATGCTGAAAGACAAAACCAGTGTGTTCTGCGGCAACACGGGTGTGGGCAAGAGCACGCTGCTAAACAAAATCGCGCCGGGGCTGGCGCTGCCAACGGGCGAAATCAGCGAGAAACTGGGGCGCGGGCGGCACACGACCCGGCATGTGGCGCTTTATCCTGCAGGGGGCGGATGGGTGGCGGACACGCCGGGCTTTGGCACGCTGGAACCACTGGAGCAAAGCCGGCTGACGAAGGACGCGCTGGCAGAAGGATTCCGGGAATTTGCGCCGCACGCGGGGGCTTGCCGCTTTGCGGATTGCGCCCACATGAAGGACAAGGGTTGCGCAGTGATTGCCGCCGTGGAACACGGCAAAATTCCCTCAAGCCGATGGGAAAGCTATTGCGCGCTATACAAAATAGTGAAACAAAAGAACGACTGGGAAGTTTGAACCCGAATAGCAGACTTTGAATCATTGGATTGGAGCAACACGAATGAAGTGTCCCTATTGTGCCTGCGAAGAAAGCAAGGTCATTGATTCCCGCCCCACCGACGACAACGAACGGATTCGCCGGCGACGGGAGTGCAACGAGTGCAGAAAACGCTTCACGACCTACGAAATCATCGAAACCGTGCCGCTGATGGTGGTCAAAAAAGACCGCTCCCGCGAAAGCTTCGACAGGCAAAAGCTGTTTAACAGCCTGCGCCATGCCTGCGACAAACGCGCGGTTTCGGTCAGTCAGCTTGAGCGCATTGTGGACGACATTGAGCAGTCGCTGCAAAACTCAATGGAGCGCGAGGTGCCTACCGAAGTGGTGGGGACGCTTGCCATGGAAGCCCTGAAAGGGGTGGACGAGGTGAGCTATGTGCGCTTTGCCTCGGTGTATCGGGAGTTTAAAGATTTGCACACCTTTATGGACGAACTGGCGAAGATTTTGAGGGAGAAGAAGTGAGAGGGCGCTTTTTTTGATGATTGCAACACAGTCTGCAAACAAACTCGCTGTAACAGCTTAGGCAACAAACGCGAACAGGGCGGCACAGCAGCGCGCCCTGCCCGCGAATTCGATTGTAACAGGTGGAAAAAACCATGCCAAAAGAACTATTGCTTGGCAACGAAGCGGTTGCCCGCGGGCTTTGGGAGGCGGGCTGTCGTTTTGTTTCCAGTTATCCCGGCACGCCTAGCACAGAAATCACGGAGGCTGCGGCGGCATATGACGAGATTGACGCGGAGTGGGCGCCCAACGAGAAAGTGGCCCTCGAGGCGGCGCACGGCGCGTGCGTGGCAGGGGCGCGGGCTTTTTGCGGACAAAAGCACGTGGGGCTGAACGTGGCTGCCGACCCGTTGTT
>JAITBA010000147.1 GCA_031283835.1 Oscillospiraceae bacterium | reverse complement strand
GCTAACCACCAAACCAACAGCAGAAGCAAGGGGAGAGCTATTGCCCCGCAGAGCCAAAGCCAGCATGGCGCCCGCAATCAGCAAGCCCAGCACCACCGCAAACGCCTTCACCGCCGCAGTTTTAAAAAACCGATACAGGGAATCACCTCCTGCTCCTTTCTTGTGGATGTAAAGAAAAGAACCCCCACCCGCAGTGCGCAGACGTTAGTCGTCTTCGCTTGTGCGGTATAGGCGAGAATTTTCGAGACAGATGCCGCAGCCGTCCACAACGCAGTCGAGGGGTTTTTCGGCAACGTGCACAGGGATTTTGGTTTCGGCTTGGATTAGATGATCGAGACCGCGCAGCAACGCGCCGCCGCCCGTTAACATAATGCCGTGGTCGATGATATCGGCGGCAAGCTCTGGCGGGGTGCGCTCAAGGGTGGCACGAATGGCATCGAGGATCTGATTGACCGGGTCGGCCAGGGCCTCGCGAATTTCTTCGGCGGTAACGTCGACGTGCTTGGGCAGGCCGTCCATTAGGTTGCGGCCTTTGATGGTCATTTTGCCCTCGCCCTCAAAAGGATAGGCCGAACCGATGCCGATTTTGATGTCCTCCGCCGTGCGCTCGCCAATGAGTAGGTTGTACTTCTTTTTGATGTAGGATATGATGGCTTCGTCAAAATTATCGCCGGCCACGCGCGCAGAACGGCTGGTGACCACGTCGCCCAGCGAAATGACCGCCACCTCGCTGGTGCCGCCGCCGATATCGACCACCATGGAGCCGGTGGCCTCGCCCACAGGCAAGCCCGCGCCGATAGCCGCCGCCATAGGCTCCTCAATGAGGTGCACCTCTTTGGCACCCGCGCCCTTGGCCGCGCCAAACACCGCCCGGCGCTCCACCTCGGTGACGCCCGAAGGAATGCAGATGAGCACATTGGCCCGGTTAAAGGGGGAATTATTCATTGCGCGGCGAATGAACGACTTGAGCATATCTGCCGTGATATTAAAATCGGCAATCACGCCATCCTTCAGCGGGCGCACCGCAATGATGGAGCCGGGTGTGCGGCCAATCATCTCTTTGGCCTGCTCGCCCACGGCCACCACGCTGGGCGGGTTGGTCTTTTGGTTCACCGCCACCACGCTGGGTTCGCGGATCACTACCCCTTTGCCCTTAACAAACACCAACGTGTTCGCCGTTCCCAAGTCAATCCCAATGTCCTGCGAAAAAAGTGCCATATAGAATATTTCTCCTCTCACATTTGCGGGCAACCGCGGTGCGGCTCACTCGCGCCACAAACTTTTGTTTTTGTTTGGTTTGCAGCGCGCCAACGCGCCGGCAATTTGTTATACGTACCCACGCTGCAACTATTAGTATAACAGATTCCACTGGCCTTTGTCAAACAAAACCTTGCGTTTTCCGCTTATTATTTGTATTTTTTTCAAGAAAATGCGGGATTGCCAACGCAGAGAAAGGAAATGGCTCGCTTTTGTGCGCAGCCCGCGCAAAGAGCCGCCTTCCCTCTATGTCAGCAGCGCTTCCCATTCTTCCATTGCCCGCAACAATTCGTCTTCGCAGGCGTGCAGTTCTTCTGTCAGGCGCAAAAGCCGTTCGTAGTCGGCGGCGTTGGCCGGGTTGGCAAGCTGCGCGCGGAGGGTTTGCTGCGTTTGCTCCAGCCGGGCAATTTGGGCCTCGCAGACGCGCAAGGCCTGCTTTTGCTTCACAGCCGCCACCTGGGCCTGTTTTCTCCTCTGGTACGCGTTTTTTGCCTCCTGCGGCAAGGCCGGGGCGTCCTGGGGTTCGCGGCAAGCCGTTGGGCTTTTTGGGGTGACTGGTTGTGTGCCTTGCGCGGCGGTTTGTGCCGCATATTCTTCGTAGGTGGCACCGCAAAAAACAAGGCCGTCACGGCGCAGCGCAAACACCTTGGTCGCCAGCTTAGAAATGAAATAGCGGTCGTGCGACACGCACAGAATTGTGCCGTCAAACTGGGCCAGCGCGGTTTCGAGGGCCTCGCGGGAGGGGATATCGAGGTGATTGGTGGGCTCGTCGAGCACAAGGACGTTCGCGCCGGACAGCAGAAGCTTGAGCAGGGCCACACGGGCGCGCTCGCCGCCGCTGAGGGTTTCGACGCTTTTGTGCACATCGTCGCCCGAAAATAGAAAGTGACCCAGCAAGGTGCGCACTTCTGTTTGGGTCATGGTGCGAAAAGCGTCCCAAACTTCGTCGAGAACCGTTTTTTTGCCGCGCACGTCGCTAAGCTCCTGGTCGTAGAACCCCGGGCGCACATTCGCGCCCCAGCTAAACCAACCGCTTTCGGGTTGCAACTTTCGCTGCAACAGCTTGAGCAGCGTGGTTTTGCCGCAACCGTTGGCGCCAAGAATAAACGCACGGTCGCCTTTTTCGAGGAGCGCCTCCACCTCCCGAAACAGCGGCTTTTCGCCAAAGGATTTGGACAGACCGCGCAGGCGCAGCACCTCGTTGCCGGCGGCGGCCGCTTCGGGAAAGCGGAAACGCAGCTCTTTTGGGTTGGGCGGCGGTTCAACAAGCGCGGCGCGCAGGCGGGCAATCTGTTTTTCTTTGCTGGCAATGGTGACATAATTGCGCTCCTGGTTGAACCGCTTTTGCTGGGCGATAATGCCTTCGATACGGCGGATTTCGGCCATTTGGTTCTCGTAACGACGACGGTCAAGCGCCGCCTGGGTTTTGATTTGCGCCAGAGAAGCGGCATAGCCGCCGGCGAAGATTGTGAGCCCGCCATGGCGCATCAGTGCGGTTTTGGTGGCCACGCGGTCGAGAAACCAACGATCGTGCGAAACCAAAATCACCGCGCCGGCGTAGCTTTGGAGATAGCCCTCCAGCCAAGCGCAGGCGGCGATATCGAGGTGGTTGGTGGGCTCGTCCAACAGCAGCAGGTCGGCGCCCGCAAGCAGCAGCCGCCCCAACCGCAGCTTCACCTTCTGCCCGCCGCTTAGGATTTGGACGGGCTGTGCCTGCGCTTCGAGACCAAACCCAAGGCCGGTGAGCAGCGACTTGGTGCGGGCACGGAACGTGCGTCCGCCCTCGCGCTCAAAGGCTTCGTGGGCATCGGCCTGGCGGTGCAGCAAATTTTTGTGCAGCGGGTGCGTTTCGTCTTGCAATTGCGCCGCAAGCGTCTCCAGCTCCTGCTCGAGGGCCAACAACGGCGCAAAAACAGATAAGGCCTCTTCGTAGACCGTTCGCGGCGCTTCTTGGGGCGCGGCTTCGGCCTGCGTTTCTTGCGCGGCATAGCCCAGCCGAACATGCTTGCCCAGCACCACCTGCCCCTCTTCCGGCGCGTATTCCCCGGTGATCAGGCGCAGGAGCGTGGTTTTGCCGCAGCCGTTGGCCCCGATGAGCGCCAGCCGCTCGCCGGGTTCCAGCTTGAGGTTGATATGATGAAACAGTGTGCGGTCTTTGAACCCCATGGCGAGGTTTTGGAGGGAGAGAAGGGACATAACAGACTCCAAAAAAATTTGTTTTTTGACGATGCAAAGCACCCGCGGCGCGAACAAGCCGCACCACAGGTGGGTGCTTACCGGCACAGCTTGGACTTCCGACACAGCATGTCCTGCATCCCTTGCATATCAAGGGGTTGCGCTGTGCGGGGGTGGTCGGATTGCGTTGGAGGAAAAGCAAAAAGCCCAGTGTTCTGAGCTTCTTGCGCTTCAACTCGTTGCATTGTTTGTAACGAGGGTGAATGGTCGGAGTGGTGTCGTAGGACTTTTCAAAAAATCCAGTAAAATCAATGGTTTTGGGTTAGTCACGAGCGATAATTACCCTCCCGGTGGTGAGGAATACCACTAATAAAAACACCGTTTCGCTTTTAATTCTTTCAAAGATCGTGTATACTTGTAATGTAAATTACTTGATCATTATAGCATGATTTTTCCGAAAGTGCAAGGCTGAAATGGGAAAATTAAAGGAAGGTTAATATCGTGCTTAAAAGACTTTTGCCTATAATCCTGATATGCGGTATACTTTTGCTAACCGCTTGCGGACAGGAAACAGATACTATACTAAAAACAAAACCGGGCGAGGACGAAATTGTAGAAAATTCTGCAACCGTCACAAGCATACCCGATACATCTACCCCGGACATCACAGCAGACCCGTCCGCACCTGATGAATCGGAAACACAGTCACAAACACCGACGACGGACAGCACACCTACGAACAGCAACCCCAATAGTACGACGGGAACGACAAGCAAGCCGTCAAGCGTTCCGTCTACATCCCAGCCGCAGGATAAAACATCGTCACAGACGCCGAACCCGCCTGCTGCGTCTACCCCGACGCCGAGTAATCCGCCCCCGGCAACTTCTACACCGCCTACACCTGAATATGAAATTTTGGGGCAGGAATATATCAACGGCGTATTAAAAGGTATGAATGACCGCAGGGCAGCGTTAGGCTTTCCATTGGCAACGCTCAATAAGGCATTATCAGATGAATGTCTTGTGCAAGCGAAAAAAATGGCGGACGTAGGATATGACTTTCATTCCGAATGGCCGACAGGCTGTGAGGGTACAGCGAAAGTGCCGTATAACTTCCCCGCGGAGTTAATGGGCGATCAGATGTGTAACCATGTTGCAGATTTTACTTATGAAGCTACGAAAAGAATAGGCATTGCCGTTGTTAAAAAAGGAAATAGCCTATATGTCGTGGTACAAGGCACCGCTTAAAATAAAAAATAAACTATTTGAAACAGGCTCCTTCAAAAATGAAGGGGCTTTTTTCATGCCTAAAAAGGCAGAAAGGAACGATCATTTTATGAAAAAGCCTATTAGCTTTTTACTGGCAATCATTATGATTGTCAGTATTTTTTTGGGCATTGGCGTCACCGTCAATGCCGCACCGGGTACAGATACCGACATATATTGTTACGGCGGTTTTGGAAGCCCTAACCCATTAGAATACCGGCGTAACGACACAGGAGAATGGGTAGATATATCATGCCCCTACTGGCGAACGCGGGATACTTTATCCGTTTCATACTGTTTGGAAAGTGATGCGGAAGGGCCGACCAACGACCAAGGGTACAAACGGGCAAATTTCAGCGCGGTTTATTCCACAAGTACGCTGAACGGAATCCGCGCAATCCTTATGCACGGCTACCCCGCAGATCACGGCGGATTAACAGCGGATGAAGCGCATTACGCGACCCAGCTTGCGTTATGGAGCTGGATGTACGAAAGCGCAGACGTTGGATATACTTTTTATGAGCCAAGCCGGATCAGAGCCGGAGCCGGATATAATCATGTTTACAATATGTATCAAAATTTATTAACTTACGCCCGTAACAACAATCAAAATCCGGGGGCTTTTGGTATCAGCGTATCACCCTCAACCGTTGTTTTGAATAACGTGGGCGGTCAGTTACAAGGAACGGCTACCGTTTCATTCAGCAATCTCAACGGTAATTACAGCATAGATCAAAGCAAACTCCCGGCTGGCGTTACCGTTAGCCCCGCCACCGGATACAACGGGCAAACAATTACCATTACGTCCACATCGGGATTTGACGGCCAGACAATAAATATGGCAAACGCAATTATCGGCCATGACAGCCGACAAACCGGTAATATTTTTTGGTATGAGCCGAATGACACCGATTATCAGAATATGGTTGTTTTTGATATGAATTTTCATCCTGTGGCATACAGCAACCTTTCATTCCGCGTGAATACAGGAAATTTGTCGATTATAAAATCTACGCAGCACAATAACGGCGGTGTATCGGGTTTTACGTTTGAAGTCAGAAACAGCAGTAACGCGTTGATCGGCACATACACCAGCACATCCACGGGTAAAATTGATATTCCCAACCTCAATCCGGGCTGGTATTCGGTGCGTGAAATCAATCTATCCACCGACTTTGTAGAACCGACGCCCAATCCCGTGAGCGTGGAAGTCAAAGCCGGACAAACCGTTTCCGTGAGTTTTGACAATGTGAAAAAACGCAGAATTTTGACCGTGCAAAAGACCGACGCCAATTTTACGCTCGGAGGGTATAGTTTATCCGGCGCGCAATTTCAAGTGCTTGACGCCGGGGGGACTGTGGTTGATACTATCATCACCGGTGCGGACGGGCGCGGACAGTCAAAAATCCTGCCGCTGGGCGTGTACCGTATTAAAGAAACAAACGCCCCCTACGGCTTCCAGCTTGACCCCAATACCTACACCGTACCACTTTCGGGAACGCTGGGAAACGGCGCGATTGTTTATAGCCCCGACACTTCCATTGCCGAACAGCCTACCGTGGGACGTATCAATTTGCAAAAAAGCAATAAAAACCCTATGATGGGCGATTACAATTTAAGCTCCGCACGCTATGAAGTACGCGCCGCCGAGGACATCAAGAGGATTGACGGAAGCTATTACGCCCGGACGGGCGACCTTGTTGACACCATGATTACAGATGCGGACGGCAAGACACAGAGCAAGGATTTACATTTAGGGAAATACATCGTAAAAGAAGTGAACGCCCCCTACGGTTATCTGCTCGACACCGCAGCTTATGACGTTACCCTGTCATACGGCGGTCAAACCGTTCCTGTTGTGTACGCGGCTGTCAATTCCGGTGAAACCCCCGAACCCGGCAGAATCCGCGTCCATAAGTACAACGAATCCCCGTCAATGGGCGATTACGACCTTGCCGGAGCGCGTTTTGAGGTACGGGCGGACGAGGATTTATACACCCGCGGCGGTGCGTTGATACACGCAAAGGGTCAGCTTGTCGATACGGTTATCACCGACACGAACGGCAACGGCGAATCAAAGGACTTGCCGCTGGGAAAATATACGGTAAAAGAATCCACCGCGCCGTGGGGATATACCGTGAACACGAACACATACCCCGCTGTACTGTCATACGGCGGTCAAACCGTTTTAATTTCGTATACCGATACTACCAATCCGCAAAGACCTCAAACGGGTAAAATCACGCTGGAAAAGTATGATACCACCACCGACAAAAGACCACAGGGGGACGCGACCCTAAAAGGCATGGTAGTAGAAATTTACGCGGCTGAAACTCTATACGACAGGAAAGGCAACCTTATTCATTCCAAAGATGAATTACTGGGAACTCTGTATTGCGGGGATAATGTCAGCGTTACGTCAAAGGAATTTCCGTTAGGTAATTACTACTGGAAAGAAAAAGTACCGCCTACCGGATATACGCTCGACCAGACCCCGCACCCGTTCAGCATTGAATACAGCGGACAGAATATCACGGTTAATTTGCTTAACCGTATTCAAAAAAATAAGGTCATAGAGGGCAAAATAGCCCTTGTGAAACACACAGACCAACCCGACCCGGATGTACAAAATCCGCACGGCGGGGAACCGCCTAATCCACAGGTAGAGGAACCGCTGGAAGGGGCTATTTTTCAAGTCTATTTGAAAAAGTCGGGCAGCTATGACGCGGCATTGCCGACAGAACGGGCATTGCTCACAACAAACGAAAACGGCTATTGCGAATCCGGCTTGCTTCCCTACGGCGTTTATGTTGTTAATACTATTCCCGAATAAAGCAATAGACAATCGCACAAAGATGTGGTATAATAAGCGAGGGTGAAAAAATGAAAACATACCA
The DNA here is from genome assembly GCA_031283835.1 of Oscillospiraceae bacterium. Classification (GTDB taxonomy): domain Bacteria; phylum Bacillota; class Clostridia; order Oscillospirales; family Acutalibacteraceae; genus WRMQ01. The sequence goes on along the minus strand of JAITBA010000147.1, from coordinate 35 downwards.
CATCAGCGATGGGGAATACGAGGCGGCCAAGGCGC
>JAITBA010000119.1 GCA_031283835.1 Oscillospiraceae bacterium | reverse complement strand
TGCCGTAGCTGCTGTAGCCCTGGGCGGCGGTGGTCACAATCTTGTGCTGGGGCAGCTTGCCGGGGATGGTGTCCTCCATGGGTACCGTGGGGTCGGCCGCGCCGGTGACACGCATGGCCTGATAAACATAGCCTCGCCCGCTCAACGGGTCGCGAATCGCGCCGCCAATGCAGGTGGCCGCCCCGCCGAAGGGTTCAATCTCGGTGGGGTGGTTATGGGTTTCGTTTTTAAACAAAAACAGCCACGGCTCGGTTGTGCCGTCAATGGTCACCTCCATGGTCACGGTGCAGGCGTTGATCTCTTCGCTTTCGTCCAAGCGTTTGAGCCGCCCTGTGTGCTTAAGATAGCGCATAGCTTCTGTGGCCAGCTCCATCAGGCAGTTGGGCTTGTGCGCCCGGCCCAGCTCGTTTTTAATCTGCAAATAGCGCTCGTAGCTCTCCTTTACCTTCGGGTCGTCAATGCGCACGTTCTCCAGGTTTGTCAAAAACGTGGTGTGGCGGCAGTGGTCGCTCCAGTAGGTGTCAATCATGCGGATTTCTGTCAGCGTGGGGTCGCGTCGCTCTGTCTGAAAGTATTGTTGGCAGAATCGGAGGTCGTCCAAATCCATTGCCAGGGCATATTCTTTTAAGAACGCCGTCAGGCCCGCGCCGTCCAGCGCGCAAAAGCCGTTGAGCGTGGGCACCGGCGCCGGCGGCGGTGTTTCGATTTGCAGCGTTTGGGGCAGCTTCATCGTGGCCTCGCGGCTTTCTACGGGGTTGATCACACTCTTTTTGATGCGGTTGTATTCCTCCAGCGAAATTTTACCCCGCAGGCAAAACACCTTCGCCGTGCGCACCGCCGGCCGCTGCCCGCCCAAAACAATCTGAATACAGTGGGCGCAGCTGTCGGCCCGCTGGTCCTATTGCCCCGGCAGATATTCCACCGCAAAGCGCACGTCGCTCTGGGGCAGCACCTGCACCACCACGTCTGTCTGGGGTTCCGAAAACACCAGTGGCAGGCAACGCGCCAGCAGCGTCTTGTCCGCGCCTTCCACGTCATAGCGGTTGAAGACCTCTACACTTTTCAGACCCTCCACGTGCAGTTGGCCGCGCCATTGCGCCAGCAGCGCCTGCGCCTCCGCGTCAAAACCCTCCTTCCGCCCAATCAATATGCGATGCACCATAGTCATACCATCCTTTTTTGTAGTTTGTGTTGGGTTTGTGTCCGGCTGCTGTTTTGCCTTCGCCTTGAGCTTGGGCGGCTTGGTGTTCCAGTTTTTCATCAGCTGCAGCTTTTCGTCCAGCGCGGCAATTTCTTCGCGGCCCAGCGCATGGGGGTGCAGCGACGCCAGCCACGCAAGGGTCTGCTGCAAATAGCGATAATGCGTAAGATACGCGGCGTTCTGCCGCCACACCAGCTTATCCTCCCGCTCATTAAAAAACACAACAAGGGAATACACCGGCACTTCTTTTTTGCGCAGACCCAGCATGTCGCGCAGCAACCGCACGCGCTCCATGTTGTGCTTTGAGGTTTCGCATGTCTGCTTAAGCCGGCTCTTCACTTCAATAACAAACACGCCGCCCGGCACCAGCAGCAGCAGGTCGGCTTCCGCCAGTGCCTCGCCCCCGCGCATAAACCGATAGCCATACTGCACCCGCTTTGGCTTTGGCAGCCGCTGCAGCACCATATAAACCAAAAATTCGCCCATCATGCCGGGGTCTTCCGCCATTTCACTCCCCAGCATGCCTGCATACTCGGCATTCACCGTGTTCCACATCCTCCGCTGATAAAATTTGTGGGCAAAACCGCGATTTTCTCTGTTGGCAACCGCCATGTGCGTCACAGCGCAAGCTGCCCAACGCGATTTAAACTTTTTTCTTTTTTTAAGAAAAAGATTCGGTGCCCGCGCCCAACGCCCTTTGCCCAATATCCCGGCGGCAAAAAGCATCCCGGAATCGGATCGTGTCTGCCGCCGCGTATGCATTGACAACCGCCGCTTGCAATGTGTCGCCCAGGGCGGTAACACCCAGCACGCGGCCGCCCGCGGTAACAATCGTGCCGTCTGCCAGGCGCTTGGTGCCCGCGTGGAACACCAATGCTTCCTCGTCCGCGCCAAACGCGATGGGGTAGCCGCTGCCGTATGCTTCGGGGTAGCCGCCGGAAGCCAGCACCACGCAGCAGGCGTGGGCCGCTTTCCACCGAATTTCTAGCCCGGCCAGGCGCTCTTCGCGCACCGCCCAAAAGATTTCCAGCAAATCGGTGCCCAACAGCGGCAGCACCACCTGGGTTTCGGGGTCCCCAAAGCGGCAGTTATATTCGATCACCTTCGGGCCGTTGGGCGTAAGCATCAGCCCAAAATATAGGCAGCCCTTAAAGGGGCGGCCCTCCGCCGCCATCGCGTCGATGGTGGGCCGAAAAATCGTCCGCATGCATTGGGCGGCAATGTCCGGGGTATAATACGGGTTGGGCGCGATGGTGCCCATGCCGCCGGTGTTGAGCCCTTTGTCGCCGTCATGGGCCCGCTTGTGGTCCATGGAGCTAACCATTGGCACCACGGTTTTTCCGTCGGCAAAGCTCAGCACGCTCACTTCCGGGCCGCTCAAAAATTCCTCCACCACAATTTGGTTGCCGCTGCCCCCAAATTTTTTGTTTTCCATGATTTCCGTCACGGCTGCCAGCGCTTCTGCCTTGGTTTGGGCGATGATCACCCCTTTGCCCAGCGCCAGCCCATCCGCCTTGACCACCACGGGGTAGGTATCGTAGCCTTCAAGATAGACCAGCGCGGCGGCGGCATTGTCAAAAACTTCATACGCCGCCGTGGGGATATGGTATTTTTGCATGAGGTTTTTGCTGAACACCTTGCTGCCCTCAATGACGGCGGCGGCCTTGTTGGGCCCAAAGCAGGGAATACCCGCCGCTTCCAGCACATCCACCGCCCCCAGGCACAGCGGGTCGTCCGCCGCGGGAACAGCAAACTCCACGTTGTGCGCCAGCGCATAATCCCGGATTTTCTCCAACTCTGTGGCCTTAATATCTGGCGCGCAGGTTGCGATTTGTGCCATACCCCCGTTGCCCGGCACAGCAAACAGCTTGGTGACCGCCGGGCTTTGCGCCAGCGCCCACGCGATGGTGTGCTCCCGCCCGCCGGAACCGATAATCAAAACGTTCATGTGTCCTCCAAAAAAAATTAAGCGACGCCTGCAAAGATGGCAGCGCGGCGTGCATGAGCGGTTGCTCAAATGGTGGCCACCGCGCCCGCCAACAGCGCCTGCGCCACATAGTAAGGCACCATCACCAGCCAGAGAAACGGCTTTTTTGCGCTAAAGTGGCTGCCCCAGTCTTTTTTGCCAAAGTTGGCCCAAAACAGCGCGATATCTGAAACGCAGAACAACGCGGCGGCGGGCAGCACCAAACGTCCCAGCGCCTTGTCGGCCCCAAAAACCCCGCAAGCCGCCCACAGCATGGCGCCCAACAGCAGCGCATAAACCAGCACCGGCACGCCCGCCTTGCCAAATTGCAGCACGCCGCATTTCCACAAAAGGGCCAGCAACGCCGGCACGGCCAGCAGCACCGGCAACAACCGCCAATCAAAGGCCGCGCGGCTGCAAAACACCGCCAAATTCAGCCCATGGGCCAGCAAAAACGGCACCCCGCCCAACACAAGCGCATAGGATTTATCCTGCGCCGGCCGCGCCAGAATCGGCTCGATCGAAAGCAGCACGTCGCCAATGAGCGCCAGGCAAAACCCCATCAGCACCGCCGCCGCCTGCCAACCAACGGTCTCCCGCCGCCCTGCGGCCGCCACACCCGCCACGCAAAACAACAGCGACGCAAAGGTTTTGCTTCCAAAGCCCGCAAAATCTGGCTTGGCAACAAACCGCAGCGGCTGTAACACAATCATCACCACCCCGCACAGCCCCAGCGCATAGGGTAAAATCATTGCAACGCCCCCCCTCTTAATAAAAATTTTATTCTATTTTTTTAAAAAAGACAATTGATTAAACCTGTTTGCGCACACCTTGTGCTCATTATAACAGATGGAGCGGCAAAATGCAATTGTTTCGCCTTGCTTTTTTTGCGGCTTGCCGCTATATAGCAGTTTCGTACGGCATTACGTCGTGTGGAATTGCTATCCCTTAGCCGCAGCCGTGACAGCCGCCGCAGCTGCCGCCGCAGCCCGCTTCCGGCTCGTAGGCGGCGGGGTCTTCTCCCTGCGCCGCGCCGGCAAGAATGCCCGTCACACGCTTGAGCAGCGCGTCGATGGCCTGTGCCGCCGTCTGGTATTCCTGCATGTGCGGGTTTTCCATAATCTCGTCATACTGCGCGGTGAACTGCGCGTCGTAGCCCTCCATCAGGGCTTCGTCGGCGTTCTCGTCCTTCTGCGCTTCGTGCTGGTATTGCAGGCGCAGCAGCTCCAGTTGCCGCATTTGGGCGTTGAGCTCGTCATCGGCTTCGTTTTCTTCTTTGGCTGCCACGTAGCGCGCATAGGCGGGCGTCAACTGCAGGGCGGCGGCCAGCTCACGGGTAAGGGTTTCGATGTTTTGCATAGTAATTCTCCTGTTATTTTAATATAGTGCTTTCGCGCTTCACGTCATGTGGAACCGCTATAGCCCTGCCGCAGTTCCCCGTCTAGCAGCCAGCCCTGCGCCCGTGTGATTTGCACCCAGGCAAACTGCCCCAACAGGGTTTTTGGGCCGTCAAATTCAATCACCTGGTTCCCTTCGGTGCGGCCCGCAAGAGCCAGGCGCTTGCCCTTGCCCTCGGCCAGCACGCGCAGGGTTTGCCCCGTCAGCGCGGCGCAGCGTTTGGTGGCCACGCCCTCCTGCAAGCGCGTCAGCTCCTGGAACCAGCGCACTTTTTTCGCATGGGGCACAGGGTCCTCCATACTTGCCGCGCGGGTGCCCTCCCGGGGGGAATACACAAACGTAAACAGCGAGGTGTAGCCCACTTGCTCCACCAGACGCAGGGTATCGCGAAATTCCTCGTAGCTTTCGCCGGGAAAACCCACGATAATATCGCTGGTCATGTTCAGTTTGGGCATCACCTGCCGGGCATAGGCCGCAACTTCAAGATAATGCGCGGCGGTGTAGCCGCGGTTCATGGCGCGCAGCACACGGTCACTGCCGCTTTGCACGGGCAGGTGCAGGTGTTTGGCAATGTGCCGCCCGGCCGCCATCACCTCCAGCAGCGCGTGCGAACAATCCTTTGGATGA
>JAITBA010000089.1 GCA_031283835.1 Oscillospiraceae bacterium | reverse complement strand
CGGACTTTGCCGCCTTGCTGTGCGCTGATTAAAACGATAGCGAACACCCCTGCGTAGAACGGAGCATTTTCGTGCTATTATTACGAAATATAACCCTGCCTTTGGAGGAATATGCCCGCGCGAAAGAATTTTTGCGCGAACAGGCGGCCCAGCTGCTGCATTGCCCGCCACAGGCGATTGTTTCGCTGCGCGTGCTGCGCCAGGCAACCGACAGCCGCCGCAAAAGTGACGTGCACTTCGTGTGCCACATTGCAATCGAAGTTGCGCACGAGTCGCGCTATAGCAAGCCGGGGATCGAAATGGTTCAAGCGCCGCAAATTGCGCCGCCGCCTGTGCGCCGCGCCAGCACGCTGCGCCCTGTGGTGGTGGGGTTTGGCCCGGCGGGGATTTTTGCCGCCCTTGCGCTGGCACGGGCAGGGTTGCGACCCGTCGTGCTCGAACGCGGCCTGCCTGTGGAAGAACGCCGTGCGGCTGTGGCGCAATTTCACAAAACACGGCGACTCCTTCCCAACGCAAACGTGCAATTTGGCGAAGGCGGCGCGGGCGCCTTCAGCGATGGCAAGCTGTCCACCGGCATCAAAGACCCCTTGTGCCGCTTTGTGCTCGAAACCTTGGCTGCCCACGGCGCACCGCAAGAGATTCTTGTGCTCGCCAAACCCCACATTGGCACCGACAAGCTCGGCGGTGTGATCACCAGCCTCCGCGAAGAAATCACACGATTGGGCGGCACCGTGCATTTTGACGCGCAACTGACAAAAATCGCCCGGGCGCATGGGCGCATCGTCGGGCTTTGCTACACGCAAAACGGCGCACAGCACACAACCGAAAGCGATACGCTGCTGCTGTGTGTGGGGCATTCCGCCCGCGACACCCTTGCGCTGCTGCACAGCGACGGCGTTGTGCTGGAACAAAAGCCTTTTGCGGTGGGCGCGCGCATTGAGCACCCCCGGGCATGGATCGACCGGGCGCAATACGGCGCGTTTGCCGGGCACCCTGCGCTGGGTGCCGCGGATTACAAGCTCGCGGTGCACCCCCGCGCCGGCGAAGGTTGCTACACCTTTTGCATGTGCCCCGGCGGCGAAGTCGTCTGCGCCGGCAGCGAACCCGGCGGCCTCGTCACCAACGGCATGAGCCTGCATGCCCGCGCCGACAAAAACTCCAACGCGGCGGTACTTGTGGGCGTGCATCCCGCCATGGAGGGCAGCCACCCCTTGGCCGGCATCGCCCTCCAGCGCAAACTGGAGCGCGCGGCCTTCGCCTTGGGCGGCGGCGATTACACGGCTCCAGCCCAGCGCGTGGGCGATTTTCTCTCCTCGCGCCCCAGCAAATCCTTTGGCAGCGTGCGCCCCAGCATTGCCACCGGGGCCATGCCCTGCGATCTCGGCGCGCTACTCCCGCAATCTGTGGCGGCAACAATAAAAATTGCCCTGCCGATGATGGCAAGGCAATTGGATGGCTTCGCGCACCCTGACGCAGTGCTCACCGGGCCCGAAACCCGCAGCTCTTCGCCGGTGCGCATTCTGCGCGACGCCGCCACGCGGCAATCGCCCGGCATGCCGGGCCTGTTTCCCTGCGGTGAGGGCGCGGGCTACGCCGGTGGCATCGTGTCCGCCGCCGTGGATGGTATCCGCAGCGCTTGGGCCGTGATGACTGCACTTTCTTGAAAGCGTATCACACACCTGCGGTGGGCACACCTGCGGTGGGCAATTCGCGCTTAGCCCGTGCTCGTGCAACACATTCCCCCGCCACAGCACCGCACCTGCGGTGAGCACACCTGCGGTGGGCGGTTCGCGCTTAGCTCGTGCTCGTGCAACACAATCCCCCGCCACAGCACTGTGCTTGTGCTACACAATTCGCACCTGCGGTGGGCGGTTCGCGCTTAGCCCGTGCAACCGCAAGGCATTAATATTTATCCATCGAATCCACCGAAAGCACAAACACCGTGGCCCCGCCCACGTTCACCTGCACGTCCCCCGCCAACTGATCCTGCAATATCCCCAGGCCAAACGAGCCGGTAGACGTGGTGGCGTGGGTGCGGGTTTTACTGTATTTGTTGATGATTTCCTTCACAACAGACACATCTTTTTCGTCTGCGCCAATGAGGAACGTGGTGTTGCCCACCATGAGAAAGCCGCCTGTGGTGGAAAGTTTTGTCACAATGAACTTCTCTTTGGTGAGCGCGGACGCCACCACGGCGCTGTCGTCATTGTTCACAATCGCGATAATCAACTTCATAGGTATAACTCCTTTGATAAAAATTTGCAACGTTTTGCGCTGCGCCCGCTCACAGGTTCGGCAAAATCATCCGCTGGCTGCGGGTGTCCAAATCGTTGATATTCGGCACTTCGTAGCGGTTGTCGTTGGCGTCTTTAATCAGCACGCGGCCATCATAGAGGGGCTTGACGGTGGCAGTGTGGTTGCGCACCTCAAAGGTGAAGCGGCCCCGGTCTGTGTCCACCGTCCACATCCACACGCCAAAATCCTCGGTCATTTTCTCGAAGTGCTTGATCTTTGGAATCATGTAGTACTCTCGCAGGCTGTTTTCGAGCACCTCGCGGCTGTCAGGCATCAGCGTTGCAATGTCGCGCACAATGGCAACCTCCATGCCCTCGCTGTCTAGCAGGGTGATATACTTCGTCAGCCCACTGGTCGGGAACAGCCTTCGCGGCTCCAGCCCTGTGACCACCTCGTGACCATCAAAAAATTCCACATCCACAAAAATCCCGTCATTGGCGCGAATCCGCGCTTCAGACCCGCCGATATATCGCAATTCTCGCATAACAACCTCCTCTTTTTTGCTCAAAAGCCACGGCGCAGCCCTGCTTGCCGCTTGCGCGTCTCGCCTTTCATGCGATAATGATAGCTGTGCGGCCGCAACGCGATCAAAAATTTTCTTCGCTGCGCTGCTTTTCGGCTTCTTCTGCCATGCTCTGAATCTGCACCAGCTTGTAATACTTTCCCTTTTGCTTGAGCAGCTCGGCAGGGGAGCCGAACTCGATGATTTCGCCTTTATCGACGACGATAATCTTGTTGGCCTTGCGCAGGGTGCTCAGCCGGTGGGCAATCATCAGGGTGGTGCGCCCGCGGATCAGGTGCTCGATAGCTTCCTGAATCAGGTGCTCGGTTTCGCTGTCCACGGCGGCGGTGGCCTCGTCAAAAACC
>JAITBA010000015.1 GCA_031283835.1 Oscillospiraceae bacterium | reverse complement strand
GGGTCTCCTATCACCGATGAGTCAAGAAGGCTTTCCAGTTCCCGCTCATAGCGCGGATAGTTCTCACTGATTTTTTTTCCGACCGCCGCCTGCCATTCGTGCCCGATCCGGCGGCGCTGGGGTGCCTGAGCGGCGTGCTGGTTTCGGGGCTAATCATGCTGCTAATGAACCGCCCTATGCACATCACGGGCTTGATTGACGAGGAATCGCTGCAGCTGCGCTACCTGCAAATTGACATTAAGGCCAGCGTGTTTTGCATGATTATGATTGGCTCGGTGGGGGCGCTGATGGATGTGGCCATGGACATTGCCGCCGCGCTGCACGAGATGCGCGAAAGCAACCCTTCTATGCCTGCCGGGGCGCTGATGCGCGCGGGGTTTCGGATTGGGCAAGATTTGATTGGCACCATGGCCAACACCCTTGTGCTGGCCTATATCGGCGGCGCGCTGGGCCTGCTGCTGGTGATGATCAACTACTCCTCCGGCCTGACCCAAATGCTCAACCGCGAAATGATTGCCGTAGAAATCCTCCAAAGCCTTGCCGGCTGCCTGAGTGTGCTGGCCGTGGTGCCGCTCACCTCGCTGTTTTGCTCTGTGTTTTATCGGCGAAAAGAAGCGGCAAGCACGTTAAAAAAAGAGAACTGACGCCGGCTTATCCCAGCATCCGCCCAAGCAATTCGTGCCCTTTGCCCACAAAAATGCCGGTGCCCGCGGCGCTTTTTTCGCCCAGGCAGGCAACGCCGCGGCCAGAGCCTTGCCACTGCTTGCGGTAGAGCATGTAGGGCACGGGGGCGCTGGTGTGGGTGCGCAGGGCCAGGGGGGTTGGGTGGTCGGGCAGCACAAGAATAGCATAATCCGCCTGGCTGTCAAGATATTCCAGCACAATGGGCAGCACGCGCTCGTCAATACGTTCGATGCCGCACACCTTGGCGTTCACATCCCCGCGGTGGCCCGCTTCGTCGGTGGCCTCAAAATGCAAATAGACAAAGTCTTGCCCGGACCTAAATTCCTCCACAGCCTGGCGGGCCTTGCCCTCGTAGTTGGTGTCGAGCCAACCGGTGACCCCGGGCACCTCGGGTGTGCGCATGCCCGCCAACATACCAATGCCCTTCAGCAAATCCACCGCCGAAATGACGCTGCCTTGCAGGCCGGTTTTTTTATCGAAGGGAGCCAGCCCGGGCCGCGTGCCCTCGCCCCACAACCAGATGGCGTTGGCGGGCGCCTTGCCTGCGGCGCGCCGTTTGGCGTTCACGGGGTGGTTGTTTAAAATTGCGTAGCTGTGCTCCATCATGTGCAGCAGCGGCGCGGCGGCGCCCTTTGGCAGGTAGCCGCCCACGGTGCGACCAATGATATCGTGCGGCGGCACAAGGGGCGCGACAGCGTTTTTTTGCGCCTTCGCGTTTTTCCAGAGTAGGCAATGGCGGTATTGCACGCCGGGATAATACACATATTCTTCGCTGCCGAAGGCGCTTTGCACGGCGGCAATCAGCAGCGCCGCTTCTTCTGTTGTCACCTCGCCGCCGGCATAATCCACCATGGTCTTTGCCGCAAACGGCGCATCGCCCGAAAGCGTCACCAGGTTGCAGCGCAGCGTGAGGTCTTCGGCACCCATGGGAATCCCCATGCTCACCGCTTCCAACGGCGAGCGCCCAGTATAATACGCCGCCGGGTCGTAGCCCAGCACGCTCAGGTTTGCCACGTCGCTGCCCGGCTTCAGGTTTTTGGCTACGGTTTGCACCAGGCCAACCTCCGCGTCTTTGCTCAGGCCGTCGAGCAGGGGCTTGCGGGCGGCCTCCATGGGCGTTTTCCCCCCCAGGGCATCCACCGGCGTGTCTGCCATGCCATCATACAAAAGCACCAGATATTTCAATTGCACATGTTCCTTTCGTTTAAAGTTCCTGTTCTATTATACGCCTATGCCGCAAAAAAGTCAAGGGCTCATGGCGCTTCGGTGTGCGGCGGCGAATTGTCTTTTTCGCACGTGAACCGCCCTCACCAAAAGTCGCCTCCAACTTGCTTTTTGCCTCTGTGTGGGGTTCCTTTTTCACTCCACCGTCACGCTTTTTGCCAGGCTGCGGGGCTTATCAATGTCGCAGCCGCGCAAGCGGGCGCAGTGGTAGGCCAGCAGCTGCAGCGGCACCGCAGCAAAAGAAACCCCCAGGAGCGGGTGGCATGCGGGCAGCAAAAACCGCCGGCGCGCCGTGACAGACGGGTCGTTGGTGAGGCAGTAGACAGCGGCGCCGCGGGCGCGCACTTCTTCGTTGTTGCTCATGGTTTTGGCCACCACGCCCGGGCGCATGCACACCGAAACCACCGGCGTGCCCTGCTCGATGAGCGAAATGGTGCCGTGCTTGAGTTCCCCCGCGGCGTAGGCCTCCGCGTGGATGTAGCTGATTTCTTTGAGTTTTAGGCTGCCCTCCAGCGCGGCGGCCCAATCGAGGTTGCGACCCAAAAAATACGCGTGCTCCTTCGGTGCGATTTCTTCCGCCCAGCGCAACATTTCCTCTTCGCTGGCGGCGAGGGTTTCCTCCAGCAGGCCGGGCAGTGCGGCCAGCGCGTGCAAAAAAGCGCGCATTTTGCCGCCGCCCAGCGTGCCGCGCAGCTGCCCCAGCCGGGCTGCCAGCGCATAGACCGCCGCCAACTGTGCGCTGTAGGCCTTTGTTGTGGCCACGGCCACTTCCAGCCCCGCCCTGGTGAAGATTACGCTGCCGCTCTCCTCCGCGATGGAGCTGCCCTCCACATTGATAATGCCCAGCGTGCGTGCCCCGGCTGCTTTGGCCTGGCGCAGCGCCATGAGGGTGTCGGCTGTTTCGCCGCTTTGGCTGACGACAATCACCAGCGTGTTTTGGTTGATGGTGACCACTTGGCTGCGAAATTCGCTGGCCAGCGCCGCAGCCGCCGGAACGCCGGCAAGCTCTTCGATCACCACGCACCCGCACATGCCCGCGTGCCACGCCGAGCCGCAGCCCAAAAAGAGCACGCGGTCAATCCGGTCCGCGCCGCGCAGGGCCTCTTCCGCGCTGCCCAGGTGCGGCCCGCCTTGGCGCAGCAGGGGTTCCAGCGTCAGACGCACGGCTTCGGGCTGCTCCGCCATCTCTTTGCGCATAAAGTGTTCGTATCCTTTTTTTTCGGCGGCCGAGATGTGACGTGACATCACTTGCGGCGTTTTTATCTGTTCTTGCCCTTCGCCGTCAAAAAATCGAATGCTGTGCCGCGTTAGCACGGCCAAATCCCCATCCTCCAGCCGGTAGTGCGCACGGCTCAGCGGCAGCAGCGCCGCCGCGTCGCTTGCCAGCAGCGTGCCGTGGTGGCTTTGCGCCGCCAGCAAAGGCGACTTGCGCTTGGCGGCGTAGATGATGCCCGGCTGCGCATAATAAAGCACCGCCAGCGCATAGCTGCCCTCCAATTGTGGCAGCACCCTGCGCAGGGTTTCTAACGGGTTGCCTGTGTCATAAAATTCCAGTAGCTGCGCAATGACTTCCGTGTCGGTTTCTGTGCGGCATTCCGTGCCGTTTTTTGCCAAAAACGTGCGCAGCGCCTGATAGTTCTCAATAATCCCGTTGTGCACCAGCGTATATTTGCCCCCATTGCTTTGGTGCGGGTGGGCGTTTTGCTCCGTCGGCGCACCATGCGTCGCCCACCTTGTGTGCCCCACGCCTGCCGCCTGCGGTGCGGCAAGGCCGCCCGACGAACCGCGGGTTTGTTGGCGCAGAGATTCGCTGTGGTTTGCGCCGGGCCCCGCAACGGATTTTTCTAACGCGGCGCGCAGGTTGGCCAGGCGGCCGGCGGCGCGTGTGCGCACGACCGTATTCTCTGCGGCCAGCGCAATGCCCGCCGAATCGTAGCCCCTGTATTCCAGACGCTCTAGCCCTTCCAAAAGAATAGGGGCGACGGGTTTTGTGCCCGCGTAGCCGATGATGCCGCACATAATCGTTCTCTCCTGTTACAATAGAATTCGCGGGCGGGGCGCGGCAGCCAGTCGCTGCCCGGTTCGCGTTTGTTGCCCAAGCCGTTACAACGAGAGCGTATCGGCCTGACGTTGCCGCCAAGGGCTTGCGTTTTTATTTGCAGACTGTGTTAGTAGTATATGCCTGCGAAAATGAAAAAATCGTAAAAAATGCGGCGGAAGGCTTGCATTTTGCGCCAAAATAGGTTACAATAAAAGCTCAGATGATGAAGGGGGATATTTGCTGCAATGGCACTCAAACTTTCTACGCGTTATGCGGACGGGCAGCTGCCAACAGCTGCAGAGGAATCGAATATTTTTGCGCGCGCCAGGCAGGCGCACCAGGCACTGGAGGAAGGCACGGGCAAAGGCGCCGGCATGCGCGGCTGGCTGCGGTTCCCTTCCGCCTATGTGCAAACGGAGGAATATGCCGGCGTGCAGCGTGCGGCGCAAACCATTCGGCACAACGCCGACGTGCTGCTGGTGGTTGGCATCGGCGGGAGTTATTTGGGCGCGCGTGCCGTGGTCGAGGCTGTTAAGTCCCGGTATTATAACCAGACCCGCCATGGCGTGCCAGAAGTTTATTTCACCGGCAACACGCTCAGCGAGGCGGACTTTGCCGATTTGGAGCAGCTCATTGCGGGCAAAGATTTTTATATCAACGTTATTTCCAAATCGGGCAAAACGCTGGAGTGCGCGGTGGCGTTTCGGCATTTTAAATCGTTGCTGGAGGAAAAATGGGGCGGGAACCGGGCGGAAGTGAACCGCCGCATTTTTGCCACGACCGACGCCCACAAGGGTACGCTGCTGGAGGAGGCCCAGGCCAATGGCTGGCAGACCTTTGTGGTGCCCACCGACATGGGCGGGCGCTATTCTGTGCTTTCGGCGGTGGGGCTTTTGCCCATTGCGTGCGCGGGCGTGGAGGTTGACGCGCTGCTGCGGGGCGCGGCCGACGCCCAAAAAGCCTACGAAACGCCGGGCGAAGCTTTTGGCCAAAACGCCTGCGACGACTACGCCGCGCTGCGGTACTACTACTACAAACACCGGCGCAAGGGCGTCGAAATCCTTGCCAGCTACGAACCCAGCCTTGCAATGCTGGGGGAATGGTATAAGCAATTGTTTGGCGAAAGCGAGGGCAAGCGCGGACGCGGTTTGTTCCCGGCCAGCGTCACCTTCACCACAGACTTGCATTCGCTGGGGCAATATATTCAGCAGGGACGGCGCATGCTGTTCGAAACGGTGCTCACCTTCGACGAGGCGGCCAACAACCTTGCGGTGCGCGCAAAAGAAAACGACGGCGACGGCCTGAACTACCTTGCGGGCAAAACCCTGCACGAGATCAATCAGGCGGCTTTTCAGGCGACGGCCCTGGCCCACGCCAAGGGCAAGTGCCCCAACCTGGTGCTGTCGCTCCCCCGGCGCGACGCCTATCATATTGGTTGGCTGATTTATTTCTTCGAGAAAGCCTGCGCCATTTCGGGCTACATGATTGACGTGAACCCCTTTGACCAAGACGGCGTAGAAAGCTACAAGAAGTTTATGTTTGCGCTGCTGGGCAAGGCGGGCAAAGAACACGACAAAGTGCGCGACCACCTTAAGCGGAATTATGGGATTGAACACGGACGTTAACATTCGTGCTTGCTTTTTTGCGCGGGCTGTGCTATAATAGACCTGATTAAGTTGAAAACCATCATCTTAGTATATAGGAGGAAATTCACATGGTTACCATCATCACGGGCAAAAAAGGCAGCGGAAAAACCAAGCAGCTCGTCGCACAGGTGAATGCTGCGGCGGAGGAATCCAAGGGCAATGTGATCTGCATTGAGCAAAAGCGCAAGCTTACTTATGACGTGACGTCCCGCGCGCGGCTGATTGCCACAGACGACTATGCGATTGAAGGCTACGAAGCGCTTTATGGCTTTTTGAGCGGCATTGCCGCCGGCGACCACGATATCACCGATGTTTTTGTGGACACGACCCTGCGCATTGGCACCCGCGATTTTGTTGCGCTGGCGGCGTTTTTAAAGAAGGTGAAAGCCCTTGCAGAAAACACCGAAAAGAACTTCACCTTCACGGTTTCGGCCGATAACGCCGAGCTGCCGAGCGAAATTTTGGCATTGCGGCAGGCCTAAAAAAACAGCAGACATACAGGCTCTAACCAAAGCGGTAGGGCATTCCCCGCGTGGCAGGTTTGTGCAAATCGGGCGATTTGCCGCGTCAAAAATGCGCGGAATGCATTCGCATTCCTGCGCTTTTTTGCTTGTTGCAAGAAAAAGGTTCAAAGGAGAATTCGTAATGAAAAACAACGACAAATATATCCCGTTTCAGCCCATTCAAAAAAGGGACCGGCGCTGGCCCGGCAAGCAGATTGCGCAGCCGCCCATTTGGTGCAGCGTGGATTTGCGCGACGGCAACCAAGCACTGGTGAACCCCATGAACCTGGAGGAAAAGCTGGAGATGTTCACGCTGCTGTGCGGCATTGGCGTGAAGGAAATTGAGGTGGGGTTCCCCTCGGCCAGCGAAACGGAGTATGAAATTCTGCGCGCGCTCATCGACGGCGGGCATATCCCCGAGGATGTGACCATCCAGGTGCTGGTGCAGGCGCGCGAGCATCTGATCCGCAAAACCTTTGAGGCCATTGACGGCGCGAAGAATGTGATTGTGCACTTTTATAACTCCACTTCAACGCTGCAGCGCAAAGTGGTCTTTAAAACCGACATGCAGGGCATTGTGAACATTGCCGTGGAGGGCGCGAAGCTGATCAAACAGTTGGGGGACGAATACACCGCCCGCACGGGGGCATGCCTGCGCTACGAATATTCCCCCGAAAGCTACATGGGCACGGAGCCGGAAAACGCCGTGTGGGTGTGCCGCGAGGTGATGAACGCCCTGGGCGCAACGCGCGAACACCCTGTGATTTTGAATCTGCCCAGCACGGTAGAAAGTTGCCTGCCCAATCAATTTGCCGATTTGGTCGAAGATTTTTGCGACAGGCTGCCGGGCCGCGACGCGGCGATTATCAGCCTACACCCCCACAACGACCGGGGAACCGCCACTGCCACCGCGGAGCTGGGGCTGCTGGCCGGGGCGCAGCGCCTGGAGGGTACGCTGTTTGGCAACGGTGAGCGCACCGGCAACCTCGACTTCGTCACCGTTGGCCTGAACATGTATACCCAGGCGGTGGACCCCGGGCTGGATTTTAGCGACATTGGCCGCATCCGCGCGTTCTATGAACGGGTGACGAAGCTGCGTGTGCCCGAACGCCACCCCTATGCGGGCGACTTGGTGTTCACGGCCTTCAGCGGCAGCCACCAAGACGCGATCAACAAAGGCCACGCCTGGATGAAAGCGCACGGCGGCGCGCAGTGGGAAATCCCCTATCTGCCCATTGACCCGGCGGATGTGGGGCGGCAATACGAGCCGGTGGTACGAATTAACAGCCAGAGCGGCAAGGGCGGCGCGGCCTTTGTGATGGAGCAAACCTTCGGCTACCGCCTGCCCAAGGCCATGCACGCCGAATTCGGCGCGGCGGTGAAGGCCTACTGCGACAATGTGGGACGCGAAATTAGCCCCGAAGAAGTGATGGCAATTTTTAGGCGGGAATACACAGACGTTCAGGGGCTATATACGCTAGTTTCTTATAAGCTGACAGAAATCGACGACGAAGAAGACGAGAGCCATGTGCACTTTGAGGGCAAGGTGCGGCGCAACGGCGGCCCGGCGGCCGAAATCAGCGGCGACGGCAATGGGCCCATCAACGCCGCGTGCAACGCCCTGAACCTTCTTGGCCTGGAGGGCTACCGCTTTGTGGACTACGCCGAGCATGCCGTGGGCAGCGGCGCCGATGCCAAGGGGGTTGCCTACATCCAGGTGCAGGCCCCCGACGGCCGCATGTGCCACGGTGTGGGTCTGAGCCACAACATCAACACGGCCGCCCTGCGCGGCGTCGTCTGCGCGGTGAACCGACATCTGCGTTGCGGCTAAAAATCTGCGTTGCCCGCGAGCCCCTGCATGAGGATGCGGGGGCTATTTTGCTATATTCACCCCCCGGGTGCCGGAAGGAATTTTTGCATAAATTGCCCGATATTGCCACAAACCCTTGCATTGGAACAAAAAACATGTTACAATAGAAAATAGTGACGAAGGAAATTTTGGCCGGGACGCGACAAACAAGTGCCCCGGAAAAAAATAGAACCAATCATTTTTGCAAAGCAAGAAGGGGGGAACCGGGGTGCGGCAAGAAACGGAGCGAAAGCGCTCCGCGGAAGAGTCATACCAGGCGTTTTGTGCCGGCGAGCAAAGTGCGTTCGACGCGCTGATGGCAGAATTCCAGCAGCCGCTGATCTTCTTTTTGCAGGGCTATGTTCATTCGCCCGAAGCCGCCGAGGATTTGGCGGAAGAAGCGTTTGTGGAACTGCTGCTGCACAAGGGACGATTTAAGGGGCAAAGCTCCTTCAAAACCTTTTTGTTTTCGGTGGCGCGGCACAAAGCCATCGATTTTTTGCGCCGCGAGCAGCGCCGCCGCACGGTGCCGCTGGAGGAAATTGCCGAGCTTGGCATGCGCGACGACGGGCATAGCCCCGAAGAAGCGCTTGAGGAACAAGAACGTGCGCTGTTGCTGCTAGACGCCATGGCGCAGCTGCCGCAGGAATATGGCGAGGTGCTGTGGCTGCTCTATGTGGAGCGGCTGCACTACGAAGAAATTGCCCAAGTGATGCACAAAAAGACGAAACAAATCGATAATTTGGCCTACCGCGCGCGCAACGCGTTGCGCACAATTGTCGGAAAGGAGGCGGTGCGCTTTGAAGAACTGTGAAGAATTCCGCGCGTCGGTTTATGCGCGGGCACAAGTGCGCAAAAACGAAACGGCAGCGCGCAAAATCAAAATCCGCAACACCGTGCTTTCGGTGATGGTGGTGGCGGTGGCGGCGGCGGCGACGGTGCCCATCGCCCGCCGGGGGCGGTTGTTCCCTCCGGCAACAGAGCCGCCGCCCAACAAAGCGCAGCAAGTGGTTGTGGGCCGTTTGCAGTTGGAGAACGTGCGGGACAAACAGCTGGTGGCGGTGGTAGAAAAAGAAAACAACACGCCGGGGTTCGCGGTGCTCAACAGCAGCGCCAAACAGAAGGCGTTCGTTCGGCAATACAAAACCGTCAACCACCTGAACGAGACGCAGGACATTGCCATGTCGCCGGTCTATGGCGAGGCAAAAACCGTGCATTCCGCCGAGGAACTCAACGAATACCTGGACGCGCTGCCGCAATCGACGGCGCTGCTGCGGCAGATTGCGTCTTTTTATGGCGACGCGTTTTTCTCCGCCAACGATTTGTGCGTGT
>JAITBA010000209.1 GCA_031283835.1 Oscillospiraceae bacterium | reverse complement strand
AGCGGCACATTGGTCACGGGGTGCGCACGGTCATAGGTGCTTTGCCGGTAGCGCGCAAGGTATTCCGCCCAAAGTGGGTGCCCCGCCGCCGAACCGATGATACCGCAGGCCACAAAGTTCCCCGGCTCCACGCCCGCAAACAGGTCGTCGCGCAAAAACGCGTCAAGAGGGCGCAGCAGCTCCATGTCCGTGTCGAGATAAACGCCGCCCTGCCCTGCCAGCGCGTGCCCGCGCACATAATCGCTGACGTAGGCATATTTTTTATCTTCGTAGGCTTGCCGCACAAAGGGCACACTCTCAATAGCAAAGTTTTGCTCGTTCCACTCCACCAGCAAAAAATCCGGGGCAAAACGCCGCCAGCTTTCCATGCATTTTTGCGCCAGCCGCGGCTTTTTTTTGCCGCCAAACCAGCAGTAGTGCAGAATTTTTGGGATCATAACACCGCTCCCTTCTTGCGTTTGTTGGCAAGGCCTAATGAATCGTATTCAGCCACGGAAACCAGTAATTCGAAAAATCGATAAAATCATAGTTGGCCACACTGCTGTAGTAAAAATACGCCGCCATGCCGCCAAGGGAGTATATGTTCATCGCGCCCATCTTCTTTTTAAGAATCGAAAACAGCTTGCACAGCAGAAGGACATGATAAATCGACAAATAAATAGTAAAACGAACGAAAATCCAGTTATAAAGACCAATCACATAGATGGCCGCGTTAAGAAAATTCAGGTTGATCAAGATATCGCCCTGCCGCCCCAGCGCTTGCAAATCGTCGCGCAGCAGGTAGGCCGGCACGAGGGGGGCCAGCACCGCCGCCACGCGCAGAATATTGACGCCGTCCGTGGAATTGAACCAGCCTCCGGTGGCATAGACGCTAAATTCCGTGTCCTTCAAGCTGCTCAAAAAGCCTGGCATGATGAAACTGGAGCCAAGCACTGCCAACACGGAGCCGGCAAGCATCAGGTAGGACATCCACGAAAACGCGCGAAACCGGACCACAAAAAAAATGGGAATCATCACCAGCGCGCTGGAATGCATTGTCCAGGCCAGCACGCAAAACGGCAAGTAGCGCAGCAAACCGTGCCAGAGGTTGTCCTCAAACAAAAAGCGCGTGGCCATCAGCAAAATCCCCGCGGCGGCGTATTGCCGGATGCCATTCATCGAAGACATGAACGTACCCGTTGCAAAAAAGAAAAACACCGCCATGGCATAGCCATCCGCATAGCGATAAAGCACCCACACGGCGGGGATTAAAAAGCACATAGAAATCACCAAAAGCATCAGCTGGCCCCAAACAGGCTCCCCGTTGTGCACCAGCTCTTTGCCGGTGGCGCACCAATACTGCACCATGCTGAACAATCCATTGCCATGGAACCAACCAGCAGGCTTGCCCACGCCTTTTTCTAGCTGCAAAATATAAGAATGCCGATAAAAGAGCGTGTCGCCATAATTCCCCCGCAGACCCGAAAAAAGAATCAGAGGCACCGCCACCGCCACATAGCCAATCGGGTTTGGCACGCTGTTTTGCAGCAGACGGCTGCGGCGCACCGGCAATTGCTGCGCCATCCAGGCCGCCGCGCACAGCACTGCCAAAATCACGTGCAATTTGATGTTAGACGGAAGAAACATGGCGGAAAAGCCCTTCTATTTTTTTTGCGAGAAAAAATATCGCTTCCAGCGGCACATGTGCCAGCTGCCGTAGCTTAAACTTGAACCCTGCAAAGGGCAGGCGCAGCAACACCATGCGGTAGTGCAAAAAGCCCCGCGGGTTGCGGCGATATTGCCGCCACATGTTGCGGGAACTCCCGTCCGGCAGATATTCCACCCTGCACAGCGGCACGTTGCGGCACAGCCATTCATGCGTTTGATCCAATTGCAAATATTTCAAATTCAGCCCGATATATTTTTCGCCGCAAAATTCCGGATAAGGAAACCGACGGGCCAATTCTGTGCGCAGCACCACTTTTTTGTCGCCCCGCACGCCGTGTTTATAATATACGTCATACATCCGCGCCCGCGCCAATCCCGCCGGAAAAGCCGTGCCAACCGTTTGCCCGGTTTGCATGTCCACATCCAGCCCCAGCAGCCCGGCGACGCGTTCCTCTTTTTTGCTGCCCCGCCACAGGGTCAAAATCATTTCTACGGCGTTGGCAGGCATGGCGTCGTCGCTGTCAACGCACACATTCAGTTCCGTTGCAATGCGCGCGTAGGCCGTGTTGTGCGCGGCATGCATCCCCCGGTTTTCCTGGGAAACATAGTCCACGCAAAACGGCGCCTCCGCCTGCCATTGCGCCAAGAGCCGCGTTGTTTCGTCTTGGGAGCCGTCGTCCACTACCAGCCAGCAAAAATCTTTGCAGGTTTGCCCGCAAAGGCTTTGATATAGCCGCGGCAGCGTATGTGCCCGGTTATAGGCCGGCGTAAACACCGTGAGCCGCAAGCCCTGCAAATCATTGCTTGCTTTCATAGATTTCCTCCAGCAGCGCCAGGCTGCGCGCAACGTCGTACCCCATGGCGGCCACCTGGTCGGCAGCCGCGGCACGCGCTTCCGGCGCGCACGGGCGCAGCGCGGCAATCGCGTCGATCCAGGCCTGTTTTTTTAGCGGCAGCACCTGTGCGGGAACCCCTTCGAGGGGCACGCGGGGCGACACCAAGCAGGGCAGCCCGCTGGCACGGGCCTCGACCAACGCAACCGGCAGCCCTTCAATCAGCGACGGCAGCAAAAACCCATCCGCCGCGCACAGCCATGCCGCTATATCCGTTTGTTTTCCGAGCACCCGCACCGCGGCAGACCGCTTCGTTGTGTTCTGCCCCCGCGCACCGCGTCGGGCGTCTTGCGCCGCAATTTTTTGCTCCAGTTCGCCGCGCAGGGGGCCGTCGCCAATCAACAGCAAACGCGCGTTGGGCACCTGCGGCCAAAAATCCAGCAAAAAGGTCTGGTTTTTCACCGGAGTATATCTGCCCACGTGCACAAACACCCTCTCGTCTTCTGCAACGCCCAGCAGCGCGCGCTTTTGCGCCCTGGCCTGCGCCAAAAAGCGAAAAGCTTCGCAATCAATGCCGTTGGGCAAAATCTGCGCCGGCGCGCCGCAAAAAAGCCACTGCGCCGCCTCGTGCGAGCAAGCCAGCCTGTGCGTGGCATTGGGCACGATTTTTGTTTTGCACCAGTCTTTTAGGGCATTTTCGGGCAACGCCCGCAAACCGCCGCGGGGGTAGCCTGTGTTGTGGCTATGGGCAATGCGCACGGGCACGGCGCTTCGCTTTGCGGCTTGCAAGATAAGGCCTGTGGTGGTTTCGAGGTGCGAATGCACAATGGTGTATGCCGGGTGCGCCGCAAAAAAACACTCCAGCGCACGCACATAGCGCACCGGGCCAAGCGCCCGCAACGCGGGCAGCCGGTGTATCACGGCGCCGCCCGCCAGCAGTTCGGCTTCGTAGTGCATTTTTTGGGGCGTGTGCACCAAAAAATCGAAGGCCAACCGCTGCGGGTCGCGCTTGCGCCACAAGTTTGTCAGCAGGGTTTCGACCCCGCCCAAATCCATGGAATGCAACACGTGCAACACTCTAGTCAAAGTATACGGCCCTCAATTCTTCGAGCACGCGCGCCTGCGCAAAGTGCCGTGCCACGCGCGCCCGCCCGGCATTGCCCAGCGTGCCGCGCAGGGGTTTGTCGCGCAAAAGCAAACACACTTGTTCGGCCATTTGCCGCGCGTTTTGCACCAAAAACCCCGTGTCTTCCGTCACCAGGGCACGGTGGCCGCGGTTATCGAGGGCCACCACCGGCAGCGCGGCAGCCATGGCTTCCATCACATTTGCGGGCAGCCCCTCGCGCAAAGAGGACGCAACATACACATCGGCGGCCGCCAGCAGCGCCGGCATGTCGCCCCGCTCGCCCAGCACCCGCACCTGCGATGCGTAGCACGGTCGCTCCGCCGTGCGCCGGCCCCGTTTGGCTTTGGGGACGGCCGGTGGGGCAATTTTTTGTTCAAGATTGCTTTGGGCGCCGCCGTCGGGGCCAACCAGCAACAGCAACGCCTGCGGAAATTCCTCGCGGATACGCGGCATGGCTTCGAGCAGCAATGCCTGGTTTTTGTTTTTCGAAAGCTCCGCGGCATAGAGCAGCACCGGCGCGTCATAGGGGATACCCAACCTTGTGCGGAGGATCATTTTTTCCGTGGCGTCCGCCGCCGGGGCAAAGCGCGCCGCGTCGCAGCCCACGCCGTGCACCTGCACAATTTTTTTTGCGGGCAACTTGCGCCGCGCAAAAGCAAAATCTTCTTCGTTGATTGTAATTAAAATATCCGTTTTGCGGGCAAGCATTTTTTCAATGGGATAATACATCAGCCAGTTGCGTGCCGGCGCGCCCCCAAAAAAATGAAAGCCATGAGCGGTATAAATCACCCGCGCATGCCCGGCGGCCAGCCGGCCCAGCAAGCCGCCCACGGGCGTGTGACAGTGAATGATGTCGTAACGCGCCTCGCGCATGATTTTTTTTAACTGCGCAAAGGCCTTGGCGTTTTGCGGGGCAAAGGGGTTGCGCGCAAACGGCAAATCAAAAAACGCATCGCAAAAGCGCGGGCGACGCCCTTCGCTTTCAAGTTTGGCACAGGCATCCACCTGCCACCCGGCCTGCCGCAGCATACGAAACACCGGCTCATGAAAATAGCGAAAATGGCGCGCCACTGTGGCGACAAACAAAATTTTTATGGTTTGCGCACCTCCCGCTGTTTCACGTATTCCGAAAAGTTTTCCGCCGTCATCGCGTTGCTGCGGTTGAGCCCCTCGCCGGTCACAATCTGCCGGAGGGTCATGGCAAAAATCTTCATGTCCAGCACAAGGGTTCGGTGTTCCACATACCACACGTCCATGGCCAACCGGTCGTTCCATTCCAGGGCGTTGCGGCCGTTCGCCTGGGCCCAGCCCGTGAGCCCCGGGCGCACGCTGTGCCGCCGCGCCTGCTCCCGCGTGTAGCAAGGCAAATATTCGGGCAGCAACGGCCGCGGGCCAACAAAGCTCATCTCGCCCACAAAAATATTCCACAGCTGCGGCAGTTCATCCAAGCTGTAGCGCCGCAAAAAACGACCCAGTTTTGTGATGCGCGGCATATCAGGCTCACCCTCAAAAGCCGGGGCGCGCATGGAACGGAACTTGCGGCAAACAAAGGGCTTCTCGTCTTTGCCGGGGCGCGTTTGACAAAACAACACGGGGCCGTCTTTTTGCCGCGCAACGGCTAGTGCCACGCCCCCCAACAGCGGCGCAAACAGCACCAGCAGCCCCGCCGCGGCGAGGATGTCGAGCACACGCTTGAGGAAACGATCCATGGCAGGTCCTTTCGGGTGGGTTGTGTCGCGATTCACCGTCTCACCGGTTCTCGCAATAATTCTCGACCACGCTTTTGAGCGCGGCGCGCACGGTTTCGGGGGTCACATGGCGCAGGCGCTCCAGGGCGGCGTCCAGGGCCGCGTCGTCAAGGGCGGCGGGAAAAATGATGTTGATTTTTTTATTCTGGGTGCTTTGGCGGGTGGCATCCTCCTCCGCCAAAACCAGCTCTTCGTGGAGTTTTTCGCCCGGGCGCAGGCCAACAATTTCCACGCCAATGTCCACATAGGGACGCAGGCCCGAAAGGCGGATCATCTGCTCGGCCAGGCGCAAAATTTTTACAGGCTCGCCCATTTCGAGCACAAAAATCTCGCCCCCGCGTGAGATGCCGCCCACCTGCACCACCAGTTGCGCCGCTTCGGGGATGCTCATGAAGTAGCGGGTGATATCCGGGTGGGTCACAGTCAGCGGGCCGCCCGCGCGAATTTGCTCCCGAAACAGCGGAATCACGCTGCCGCTGGAACCCAGCACATTGCCAAAGCGCACAGCCGAAAAACGTGTGCGTGTCTGCCTGCGGGCCAGGCCCTGCAAAATCAGTTCCGTCACGCGCTTGGTGGCGCCCATCACGCTGGTGGGGTTCACCGCTTTGTCGGTAGAAAGCAGCACAAAACGGTGTACATCATACTGTATCGCCAGCTCCGCGGCGTTGAGCGTGCCAAAGATATTGTTCTTCACCGCCTCGCAGGGGGCGTCTTCCATCAGCGGCACATGCTTGTGCGCCGCCGCGTGGAACACAATGGTAGGGTGCGCTTCGGCAAACACCGCCGCCAGGCTTTCTTTGTCGCGCACATCAACAATGCGAATATCCACCTGCAATTTTCCGTAGTATTCCCGGTTCATTGCCACCTTGAGCGCATACGCGCTGCTTTCGCTGATGTCGGCAATCACAATGCGGGCCGGGTGATAACGTGCGGCCTGGCGGCACAGTTCGCTGCCAATAGAACCGCCCCCGCCTGTGACCAGCACCGTTTGCCCATTAAGATAGGCGCAAATCGTCTGATCCAGCCGCACCTGCGGGCGCATGAGCAAATCCTCCAGCCGCAGGTCGTGGAATTGCCCCAGACCCGGCACCGTGCCGTCGCTTTCTTTCATTTGCAGCAGCGAGGGCGTTATCTTCACCTTGCAACCGGTTTGCAGCGCCAAATCCATCAGTTCCCGCTCCCGCTGCGCCGTCAAGCTAGGAATGCAAAGCAAAATCTCGTTCACCCGGTGCCGCGCGGCCAGGGCGGGAATTTGGTCGCACCCGCCGCTGATGGGCACGCCGTAGATTCGACGGCCCTGCTTGGTCCTGTCGTCGTCCACCACCACCACGGGCCTGCCCATGGTTGCGGCGTTGGCGCGCAGCTCACCTAGCACAATGTTGCCCATGTTGCCCGCGCCCACCACCATCACCCGCCGGGCGCCGTCGTTGGTGCGGCGCAGCAGCCACAAAAACTCCCGCCCACTGCGGCGCAAAACGCGGTAGCCCAGACGGACACCGCAACAAAACATAACAATCAGCAAAAACGTCACTGCCAAAACAGCAACCGGCAGCGGCGCCCAAAAGCCCTGCAGCGCGGTGCCAAAACCAAACCACTGCGCGCGCGTCAGCACAAAAGACAGCGCATAGTCGGCAAAGCTGCAAACAATCACGCCCAGTGCCGCCGCACCCGCGCACTGCGCCAGCTCATCCGTTCCGGCATATTTCCACAGGCTGTGATATAGGCGAAACATGAAAAACAAGCCAAGAAACACCAGCGTAACATAGCCCGAGCGCAGCCAAAGAAAGGCGTGGCAAGCGGCAATATCGTCCGTATAATTCACCATCCACACCGCCAGCCAGTAGCTTGCGTTGACCGCCAACACATCATAGAGCGGCAGCAACACGCGCTGCGCCAGCAAGCCTACAGAAAACGGTTCCCGCGGCCCACGTTTTTTGGCATGTGCCCCGCAGCGCGAAGTCTTCACGACCTTCCCCCCAAACCCAAACAACTCTTCATTTGTTATTATGCCACAAAGTCAATGGAAAGTCAACAGAAAAATGCAGCCTTTCGCACAAAGTCAATCGGATTGTAAAAATTTTCCGCTT
>JAITBA010000206.1 GCA_031283835.1 Oscillospiraceae bacterium | reverse complement strand
TTTGCGGATGTAGCTCATCTGGTAGAGCGCCACCTTGCCATGGTGGAGGTAGCGAGTTCGAGTCTCGTCATCCGCTCCAGATTCTTTGTGCCGGGCGTGCATTGCTACCCGACGCGTTTTTTTGTGCGGCACACATGCAAACTGCGCACCTATGTTTGTGGGTGCGTATTTGCAATTATGGAACCTGTGCGATCTCTTGCATAACAGCACGGAGGAGGGAAACTTATGCGGCGTGAAACCCTTTGCGTCCATGGCAGCGAAGACGCCACGCACCAGACCGGTGCTGTCACTGTGCCGATTTATCAGTGCGCCACCTTTGCCCACCCGGGCGTGGGGCAAAGCACGGGGTTCGATTATTCACGCACGCAAAACCCCACCCGTCTGCAGGCGGAACAGACTGTGGCGGCGCTGGAAGGCGGGGCGGAAGGCCTGGCGTTTTCGACCGGCATGGCGGCGATTTCGTGCATGCTGGAGCTTTTTGCGGCGGGGGATCATATTGTTGCCACCAGCGATTTGTATGGCGGGACGGTGCGGTTGCTTGCGCACGCGGCAAAAACCCGCGGCATTTTGGTGACGGCGGCGGACACCGGCGACACGGCGGCGCTGGCGCAATGCCTGCAGCCCAACACAAAGGCCGTTTTTGTCGAAACCCCCACCAACCCCATGATGCGTCTGACGGACGTTGCGCGGGTGCGCCAATGCATTGGGCCAGACGTGCTGCTGATTGTGGATAACACGTTTCTTACGCCGGTGCTGTGCCGCCCGCTGGAGCTGGGCGCGGACATTGTGGTGCACAGCGGCACGAAGTATCTTGGCGGGCACAACGACGTGTTGGCGGGCTTTTTGGTGGTGGACCGCGCGGATTTGGCGGAGCGCCTGCGCTGGCTGCACAAAACCATTGGCGCTGTGCTGGCGCCGTTCGATAGTTATTTGCTGGTGCGGGGCGTGAAGACGCTTGCGCTGCGCATAGAAAAAGCCCAGGCCAACGCTCGGGCGGTTGCCGCGTGGCTGCGCGCACAGCCCCAGGTGACGCAGGTGTTTTATCCCGGCGTGGGTGCCATGCTCTCGTTTGAGGTGGACACGCCGCTGCGCGCGCGCGATTTGCTCGAAAAATTGCGGCTGGTTTACTACGCCGAAAGCCTGGGCGGCGTGGAATCGCTGATGACCTACCCCGTGCTGCAAACCCATGCCGATGTGCCGCCCGAAGTGCGCAACCGCCTGGGGATTACCGACCGCTTGCTGCGCTTTTCGGTTGGCATTGAGGCGGTGGAGGATTTGATTGCGGACATTGGACAGGCCCTTGCCGACTAGGGCGTGTTGACACTATCCGAAATGTCTAGATTTTGAGCGGATTTTTTGCCGGCAAGGCAAATTTTTTGCAGTCATACTTTCGTATTACAAAAAAAATTAACGAAGAACGGCGGAAAATCCGCCAGAAGATGGGCGTTGAGCGCTAGTGTCAACAGGCCCTAATTACGCGATTCCGCAAACAAAAGGCTTCAGGTGATATGGGGCTGCTATATCTAAGATAAGAAAATGGAGTGATTGCCATGGCTCTCGTGATTTCGCACCGGGGCGCGAACCGTTTTGCGCCCGAAAACACCCTTCCGGCATTCGAAAAATCGCTTGCGCTCCACGTGGACGGCTTTGAAAACGACGTGCACCTGACGAAGGACGGCCTGCTTGTGGTGTGCCACGACGAAACCGTGGATCGCACCTCCAACGGCACGGGCCGCATTTGTGACCACACACTTGCGGAACTGCGCGCGCTGGACTTTGGCGGGTGGTTTTCGGCGGAATTTGCCGGGACGAAGATCCCCACGATTGAGGAGTTTTTTGCGCTGTGCGACCCGCTGCGGGTGGTCAACGTAGAAATTAAAGAGGCGGCCGACGGCACGACCGAAAGCGCCGCCGCCGTGGTGCGCATAGCCAAGCAAATGGGCGTGTTCCACAAGCTGATTATCTCCAGCTTTGACATGAACACGCTGCAGGCCTGCCTGCGGGCCGACAGCAGCACCCGCATTTGCTATCTTTATGCCCCCGCAACCAGCCTGTGCGAAGAAATTGTGGACGACCCCATTGCCGTGGCCAAGCAATACCACCTCTATGCCTACCACCCCATGGTGGGCATGGTGACGCGGGATTATATTGAGGAGTGCCACGATGCGGGCATTGTCGTCAACCCCTGGACGGTGAACCAGGAACATGCCATCGCCGCCCTAAAAGACTGGAACAGCGACGGCGTTATTACGGATTGCCCGGATTTGGCCATGCAAATTATGTATGGCGCTTAAAGAGTGCCTATGAAACCCACGCAAAAACAATCCGTCGGCGGTTTTGGCGAAGAAACCGCGTGGGCGCACTTGGCCCGTCACGGGTTCCGGCTGGTGCAATATAATTACCGCACACGCTTTGGCGAGGTGGATATCCTTGCCGAAGACGGTGCGGTGTTGGTTTTTGCCGAGGTGAAAACACGCCGAACCGGCGCAAAAATTTTGGGCGAAGAAGCGGTGGATTTCCGTAAACAGCAGCGCCTGCGCGCGGCGGCGGCGCAATATCTTGCCGAACACCCCACGGAACTGCAGCCCCGCTTTGATGTGTTGTGCGTTGACCTTGCGCCCGGCGGGCAGGTGGCGGAGATTCGTTGGCTGCAAGACGCATTTTAATACAACAGAAAGCGATGTCTTTTTATTGCGGAATCGCGGCAGAATTTGCGGGTAACCCTCTTGTCGCTTTGGCTTTTTTTGGGGTTGTTTTTGCGGCCTGCCGCGGTTGCGCGGCCGCGGCGCCGGTGAGGGCCAGCAGACCCCAGGCGCACAGCATGCTTGTCCCCCCGCGCGAAACGAAGGGGAGCGTGACGCCGGTGAGGGGCAGCAAATCGGTGATTCCAAAGATGTGCAGGCTGGTTTGGATGAGCAGCAGACCGGCGGCGGCAATGTTGGCAATGGTATAGAACGAGCTGCTAGCCCGCTGCGCCTGCCGAAAGGCATAGAGGGCCAGGGCGACGAAGCACAGGGGGATTAAAAAAGCCAGCAGCAGACCGAATTCTTCGCAGATTACGCCGAAGACAAGGTCGGTGGAGGCGGCAAACACGCCGCGCAGGCGGCCATTGCCCATCCCCAGGCCAAACAGCCCGCCCGACGCGCCATAAATCAGCACCCGGGTTTGCTGGTAACCGGTATCGTGAATGTGTTCCCAGATGTGACGGTAGACCCGGAAGCGCGCGGCCACGCTGGATTTGAACAGCAGCACCAGCGCCGCGCACATGCCGGCACCCGCGCTCACCAGGCCAATGGCCCGCAAGTCACCCGAGCGCAGGAAGCAGATGAGCAGATAGGTCGCAAAAAAAATCAGCGCGGCACCAAAGTCTTTCATCAAAAACAGGGCGCCCACGCACCCCATGGCAAAAAGCAGGTAGCGGGTGATGCTGGGGGTGCGCTGCAGGCGTTCGAGCGTGGCGGCGCCCACAAAAACAAAGGCAATTTTCACCAGCTCCGAAGGTTGGATGGAAAAGCCGCCCAGGTTCATCCAGTTGCGCTGGCCGTTGATGGTCACGCCCAGCACGAGGTTCACCGCCAGCAGACCCACCGCCGCTGCCGCCACCGCGGGCCGCACTTTTACGGCGCGGTCCGTGTCTGCAATCAGCCAGCGCACCACGGCATAGACCACCATGCCGCCGCCAATGGCCGCCGCCTGCTTCCAGGCAAACAGCGCCGAAAAGCTGCCGCACACGCAAAGCCCAATGCCCGAAAGCCATAGCCCCAGGATTTCGGGCGAGAGGGTGCGGGGCCGTGCCGCCGCGCGCAGCAGCACCAAAAACAGCCATTCCGCCGGCGGATAACACAGCAACGCCAGCAGCAGCCCCGGTTCGGGCGTTTGCGCGCGCAGCAGCACAGGCGCAAAGCTCAACGCCTGGAACACCGTGACCAGCAGCATCAGCAACACCCAAGGTTCGCCGCGCCGTTTGGTTTTTTTGGTGGGGTGCATTTTTTTTGCGCTTGTTTTTGTTGGCATGGGCCGTCCTTTCTGCTTTGCGATGTTCTGACGAACGCGGGTTCTTTTTTATGAAAAATGGGCAGGGAGCCATTGAAGACCCCCCGCCCGCCTGCCGTTTGTGTATTAGCCGGTGATTTTTCCGAACAAACCGGCAATCGTCTCGAAGCCGACAAGCCAGAACTCCACAAAGCCGAGAAACGCCTGCCCCAGAGATTCGGACACGTTGAACGCACCCATGATACCGCCGATTGCGGCCAGCACAGCATTGATGTCCATGCAAATACCCTCCTTCACGTCAAAAGTGTAACGGACCACC
>JAITBA010000200.1 GCA_031283835.1 Oscillospiraceae bacterium | reverse complement strand
AGGAACTTGCCTCCTGCACGCCGGGCAGCTGTGTTTGTCCCGGCAAAATCCGCGCCGCCAAATGATTGAGCCGCTTATCCGGGTTCTTCTCGGTCGCCAGCAGAATTAGTTGCTCTCTCGCGCGGGTCATAGCCACATAGAGCATGCGCAGCTCTTCGCTGCGGGTGCCGCGGGCCATGACCGTTTGCAGCGCCGCGGCGGGCAGCGTGCGCAGGCGGCGACGTGTTTCCGGTTCCGGCCGCTGCAACGCCAGCCCCGCGCCGGGGTGCAGCAGCAACGGTCCGTTCAGGTCGCTCAAGTTGAAACCGTGCGCGCACTGCGCCAGAATGCACACAGGGAACTCAAGCCCCTTGGATTTGTGGATGCTCATGATACGCACCACATCCGCGGCCTCCGAAACCGTGTTCACAGCCGTCAGGCTTTTGCTGCCCTCAATGCGGTGCAGGTAGCGCAAAAACCCCGGCAGCGAGACCCCGCTGTGCGTGCTGAAGGCCAGGGCATATGCCGTCAGCCGGTGAAGATTGGCACGGCGGCGGGCCGGCTGCCGCATGGCCCCTGCCAGCGCCAACAGTCCGGTTTCTTCCAGCAGCCATCGCACAAAATCACCGGGCGCGCACAGTGCCGCCATGCGCCGCCATGCGGCCAGCTGCTCCAAAAAGCGCGCGCAAGCACCGTCCCCGGCGTTTGCCGCCGCCCGCACCCGTTGATATAACCCCGGCAGCGCCCTGTGTTCGCAGTGCAGTCTTGCCAGGTCGTCGGGCGCAAACCCCACAATGGGCGATAACAACACCGCCGCCAGCGGAATGTCTTGCACCGGGTTGTCCGTTACCTTCAACAGCGCCAGCAGCAGCTGAATTTCGCGGCTTTGGAACAGGCTTTCGGTTTCGGTGGCATAGGCGGGTACGCCGACGGCTGTCAGGGCCTGGGCATACACCGTGCCGGCCGTTTTGGCCGATCGCAGCAGAATGCAAAAATCGCGGGCCTTGCGCCGCCCCGCCGCTACTTCCACCGCTATCAAATCCGCGATGTAGGCCGCCTCGGCGCGCCGCGCGTCCTCGGCGTTGGCGTCGCACGCCAGCAGGTGCAGCGCAGTGTCGGGCGTCTGTGCGGGCGCAAAGCCGGCCCCGCACACCAGCTCTTCTTCTTCTGTGTATTCGATTTCCGTCGCGTCGGCGCGCATGAGCTGGCGGAATACAAAGTTCACCGCATCCGTTATGCCGGGCCGCGAGCGGAAGTTTTTGCCCAAAACCAGGCATGCCGGGTATGTCGCGCCGTCGAAGGGCGAAAATTCCCGCCGCATGCGCAAGAATAAATCTGGGCTAGCCTGCCGAAAGCTATAGATGCTTTGTTTCACATCGCCCACCAAAAACAGATTGCCGCCCCGGCCATCACGGCTCAAAGCCTCAAACAGCTTGCCCTGCGCGGCATTCACGTCCTGGTATTCATC
This sequence comes from Oscillospiraceae bacterium, assembly GCA_031283835.1. Lineage (GTDB taxonomy): Bacteria > Bacillota > Clostridia > Oscillospirales > Acutalibacteraceae > WRMQ01. Next base: position 4,502 of record JAITBA010000200.1, on the reverse strand, counting down.
CACCAGAATTTCTTGGAACTGTGCGCCAAGCTCCCGTGCCAGCGTTGTTTGCCGCCCTTCCGGCGTAACGAGTAAATCCAGCGCCCAATGCAGCACGTCACTGAACTCCGCCGCGCCCCGGCTCGCTTTTTTTTCGCGGCAAATGCGCAGATGATCGCCCGCCAGCGCGGCAAAGGCCGCTGCCACAGGGGCCAGGGCCGCCATGTCCTCCCGGTGCTCCGCTTCGCTCACACAAAGCAGCGCCGCCAACTTCTGCCGGGCCATTTTGTCGGTATAAAGTTTGCGCCGCGCTTTGCAGCTCTCTGCCAGCACGGCATCGCTGCCCTTGGGCTTGGGCGACAATCTTGCGTAACTTAGCGCACACAGCTGCGCCCGCAGCGCGTCCCATGCCCCCTGTGCCGCCAACGCCAGCAGGCGGTCAAACGTTGCAATGTCGTCCTCCAGCGCGGGTGCGTATTTTGCGCGCAGCGCCGTGTCGGCCTCCAAAGCGCGCAGGCTGTCTTTTGCAAACGATTTAAACTGCGATAGCGAATCTTGCAAAAACGCAAGCTGTGTTTTTCCCCATGCGCTCGCCTGCGGAGACAGTGCCGCGTCGTAGGCCCGTGGCAACGCGGCCAGCCAGGCATCGGGGTTCGGCGCGGCCAGCGCAAGCTCTGAAGCACTCTGCAGCAGCGCTTTCAGGCGCCCGTCGTCCCCGCTGACTTCAAGCAGCAGCCCCAGCAGACGGAACGCGTCTTTGTCCGCCAGATAGGCTGCTTCGAGCGCTTCGTCCGCCGCTTCTTCTTGCAACAGCCGCGCCTCGCTTTCATCAAGAATACGCGTGTTTTGCGGCAGCCCATGGGCCGCGCCGTGCGCCTGCACCAGGCGAATGCAAAATTTATCGATGGTGCAAATCTGCGCCAGAGGCAGCAATTGCTGCTGCCGCCGCAGGGCATGGTTGCCCGGCTCGCTTTCTAGCCGCTTGCGCAGGGCATGGTCAATCCGTTCCCGCATCTGCGCCGCCGCCGCCCGCGTAAAAGTCACAATCAGCAGCTCGTCCGCGCCGCAAGGCCGTTCCTTGTCCGTCAAAAGCCGCAGCACCCGCTCCACCAGCACCGCCGTTTTGCCCGACCCTGCCGCCGCGCTCACCAAAAGCGCCCCTCCCCGGGCTTCGATGGCGTTTTTCTGTTCAGGCGTCCAGTTGGGCATCATTTTTTCCTTTCGTGATGGTTGTAACGGCGTGGTGCGCCCGCGGCATTTTTTTGTGGCCGATTATAGCAGTTCCACATGGCATTCAGAATTGTATCCGCAGTCTTTTTTAGCCCGCGCCGCATCAAAGCTGAAAAGCGTCTGAGATTTTCAGCTGAATCAGCTATAGAGTTCGTCCAGCCGCTTGACCGCCTCTTCAAAGCACATTTTTGTTTCCCACCGCACCGCGCCGCCGGGTTCGTGGCCGCACACAGTTTGGTAGTCGCACCAGGCGCAAGGGCTAAAGGTTTGGCTGCGCAGGGGTGCGGCGGGGATTGTGCCCGCGCGCAGGGCCAGCACTTCTTGGGCCAGCACATCCTCCACGGCGCGCCGCAGTTTTCCCAGCCGTTCCAACGAGAGCACGTGGTTTTCGAGCGCCCCGTCGCCGCCGCATTTCGCGGGCAAAAAAATCCCCGCGCCGCCCTCTTCCATGGCGCAAAGCACGTCCGCATCCTCCAGCACAAAGCCTTCCGCCCGGGCGGCGTCCTGCTTTTCTCGTGCGATTTCTTCGGGCGTCTGCGCACGCACGCCCACCGCAAGCACAGGGTCCTTCGTCTGTTCATATAGCACGCCCGCAGGCAGCGCCCCGGCATAGGGCGGCACGTTACTTTTCCACAGCGCAAACAGATACACCAGCATCTGCAGGTTCAGCCCTTCAAACACCGCCCCCAGCGCAAAATCTTTGTTGCCGGTTTTGTAGTCAATCACCCGGAAGTAGGTCTGTCCGTTCACCACGGCGCAGTCCACCCTGTCGGCTTTGCCGCCCAGCGCCACCGTGCCGCCGCCCGGCAGCGCAATCTGGTAGGGCTTCACCGGCTGGTCCATGTCTATTTGCAGTTCGAAGGCGACAGGCCGAAAAGTGCTGGCCGCGAACTGCGCCAGCATGCGCTCCAGCACCTGCCCGGCAATATCCCGCAGCCGCCGATATAAGTAGGTTACGCGGGCAGGCAGCCCCGCAATTTCCAGGTGCTCCGCCGCATAATTGTCCATCACAGCATGCAGCGCGGCTTGGCGCTGAGGCTGTGCCATTTGCAGCAGCGCTTCGGTGCCGTTTTGCCGCAGCAGCCGTTCAAGAATCGCGTGCAGCGCACTCCCCCGGAACAGCGGGTCAAAATCCGCCCGCTTGGGGCTTTGCAGCCGTAGCCCGCTGACGCAGAAGTGTTGGAATGGGCAGCGTGCGTAGCGTTCCGCCTGCGACGGCGAAATGTGTGCTGCCCCGCGATAGAGCGCCTGCGCCGCGTCGGCCGAAAGCCGCAGCGTCTCCGGCTTCTCGCCTGCCGTGCGCCGCAGGGCCGCCAACCGGGGCGCATAGCGCGCGTCCTGCCAAAAATATTCCAGCAGCGCATTATAAAGCGCGCTGTGCCGTGCCTGTTCGTCGCAAAGCAGCACAAACCCCGCGCTTTCGCCTTCCAAATTTTCCAGAGGGCTGCGCGTCCGGCTTTCGCGCACGGGCACTTCCGGGAACCGCTCCCGCAACCACCGCACCCAGCGCGCGGGTCGCAATTCCTCGGCGGCGGCGTTGCGCAACGCCCAGCTGCACCACAACCGCTCCCTTGGCGCGGTGAGCGAGCGATAGGCAATCAGCTGTTCCATGGCCAGCTGCTGCGCCGCGCCGTCTTGCATGGCAAGACCCGCCTCTTTCAGCGCGGCCCGCTCCCGGTCGGTCACAAGACCATCGTCCCCCGGCACTTTGGGGAACGCCCCGTCGTTGAGCCCCAGCACAAACACCGCCCGGGGTGCGGCCTTGTTTGTCTGAAACCGCACGCGGTCAGCCGCGCCAAAGGTCACGGCATCTAGGCTCTGGGGCAACTGGCCCAGCGTCTGCATGCCCAGCACCAGCCCAAACAGTTCCGCGTAGGCCCCCGCGCCCAGCGGCTCCGCCTGCGTCACCCGCGCAATCTGGTCCAGCATTTCCATGCAAAGATCCCACACCCGGATCAGCTCCCCGGCAGCGGTTTGCTGTTCGTCGCTGATGAGTACTTCGCGCAGCTGTTTTAGCGCGCCGGGCACGCACAGTTGCTGCAACAAAGCGTAGACAGCCGCCCCGCCAGAAACCCCTGTGCAGTTTCGCATCGCCTGCCGAAAATTTTGCAGCGGCCACGCGATTTTTTCGCGCAGCGCGTTCAACTGTGCCAATTGCGCGTCTGTCTGTTCGTTCCAAAGGTAGTCGCCCAAACCCTGCGGGTGGGCTTTCCAATGCCGCAACCAGCCGTCGCCCCGCACCCGCCACAGCAGTGCGTAGTCCTCCGCCAGCGCAATTTCTTCGTCGTTCAGCGTCGTCAGCCCGGTTTTTAGCAGCCGCAGCACCGTGTCGGTTTCGAGGCCGCGCGCGGCAATCGCCAAGGCTTCTGTCACCAGGCGCATGAGGGGCTGGCCCTCCACCGGCTGCCGCATATCCGCAAACAGCGGCACGCCCACCCGCCGCAGCGCGGCAAAAAACGGCCGCTCATAGTCGTCTGCGTTGCGCGCCAACACGGCAATTTCGCGGCACCGAAAGCCTTCTTCTCGCAGCAGCCGCTTAATTTCTGCCGCGACGGCAGCGCATTCGGTTTCCACGTCTTCGCAAGCCAGCAACGCGATAGACCGCGATGCGTCACATGTGTTTTTTGCGCTTTCGCGTACAAGCGCCGTCTCGAGGGCCGCCAAAGCAGGGCTGCCAACAAAACGGGGCAAGGGGGCACCGTCTTCCGGTAACATCCGCGTCGTTGCAACCGGCACCCCGGCTTCTTGCGCCAGGCGCCGCAGTTGGGCTGCCGTGCGCCGTGTGTGCGCAAAGACCTCCGCGCCGTCGTTTTCGTGCACCCCGTCGGCGCACAGGGTCACATAGACCTCCGCTGCCTGCGAAAAAATCCGTCCCAAGATTTTCGCTTCCATCTGTGTGAATCCCCAAAAAGCATCCACCGCGATTATTTTTCCGGCAAAAAAAGCATGGCCTTGCGAGGTTTCCAGTTGCCGCCACAGCGCCTGCAGCATGTCTCCCGTGCCGCCAAACCGCTCTGTCAGCAGCGCGTCATAGCCTTGCAGCAGCAGCGCCAGCTCTTTCAGCTTTGCCAGACCCAACCGTTGCGCCGTGCGCCCAAATTCCTCCGGGCTGGTGCCTGCCGCACTCAATTCTTGCCGCAGCCGCAGCAGCGCGGGCACCGTGCGCCCGTCCGCTTCGGCGAATAATGTAAGCCCAGGCCGCAGCCCCTCCAGCGCCCGGTGCATTGTCAGCGCGCGCAGGCTGTCGGTTACGCCGCGCCCGCCCTGCCCACCAAATTGCCGAAACATCTCCT
>JAITBA010000169.1 GCA_031283835.1 Oscillospiraceae bacterium | reverse complement strand
CTCACGCCCGAAACCATGCGCACAAGCGGAATCCGAACATCGACATAGTAGTTGCCTGACCAGAAGCTGCCGCCTTCCTGCCCTGCATCCCATGTGTCTGCAATCAAGCTGTACTCGATGACTTCTTCACCGTTTCTGCTTGTCCTAGGATCCTGTATACGCTTCAGATTCGAGGTGTTCAACTTGCCGTCGTTCAAGGTTGCCAGTTCGATTTCGTCAATCTCGACATCCGCAAGGTTACCGCCGTCGATGATGTCGGACAGCTTGAAATAGCCGAAGTGGCTTGCACCGTCTGGCCCTGGGAAAACAAAGAGGGGTGGGGTGTGATCGTAGTAGACGTCCACGACCATGTAATCGCTATCGAAGTCAGCCTTCTGGCGGTTTTCCATGGTATCAGGGCCGGAAGGTACGTTCTCCATCGGTACAAAGGGGTTGGTGGGGCTGTTGGGTTGCCCGCCGGGCTTTTTGAGGTCAATGACCGTGCCGGGCCCGTCGGGCGGGCTCACCACAATGGTGATCTCCTTCGTCACGGTGCCGCCTTCGTTGGTGGCCTCCACGGTGAAGGTGTATGGGCCGTCGGTTGTGGGCGTCCCCGTGAGGGCGCCGCCGGCGCTAAGTTCCAGCCCGTCGGGCAAAGCAGAGCCTTCGGCAATGTCCCAGGTCACGTTGGGGCCGCTGGCCGTGAGTTGCCCGGTATACTGCTCGCCAACCTTGGCCGTCGCCGGCAGGCCGTCCGTGTTGATGGTTCCCGGCCCCGCAAGAGCCTCGACCGTCACTTCAATCACAACGGGTTCATAGTCCCCATAAGCCGCCTTGACCCAGACGGTTGTCGCCGTGGGGCCCGCGGTGAGGGTGACGACGCCGTTCGCTTCTGTGAGGGTGCAACCGTTGGCGGTGTTGGGCGTGCCTGTGCCAAGGGGCATGCTTCCGTGGAGCGTCCACGTGGTCTCCGCGGTCACGTTATTGGAGGTGCCCGCGCCCAGGTAGGAATTGAAAAGCAGCGTTCCGTTCACCGGGATGTTTGTGGGGCCCTGCGGGACCGCGCGGAAATCCGGCGCTTCATAGAGCGGGAACCACGAGGGCATGTTGGGGTCAAATTTGCTGTAGGCCTCCATGTGGACATACAGATCATAGAACATAAGCTCTTCGGGGACAATCTTTGGGGTGATGGATTCGATCAGCTTCGTAGTGCTTTTGGTGGGTGCGAGCGGCTCGGCCCAATAACACCAACCTTCTCTGCCGGGCGTGTCGTCAATCAGCCAAAACACACCCGTCGTTCCATCCCAATCGCTGAGCCACATCCAGTTGCCGGGCGCGGCGCTGTCCGCTTTTTGCGCGCCAAAGGCATCCGCACTCATATAGCTGTCGCTCGTGTTGTCGCAGGCCGTCCAGTTGTGCGGCGCGTAATAACGTGAATAATCTTCATATGTGGCCGTGTCTTGGCCATCGACGGTGTCCGCAAGCCGCGGAGAATGTTCCGTCCCCGTAATCACCTTGCGTGCGGAGACGTCTGGCACCACGCTTGTTACAACGTAGGCGCCGTACTGGCCGTTGGGGTCGCCCTTCTTGGTTTTTAGGTACCAATAATACACGTCGTTGCCGTCCGCGTCAACGTCATAGAGTCCGCTGATCCTGACAAAATCGCTTGCGACCAGGGTCTTCCTATACGCCTCGCGTTTGGCCGCGTCGCCGATGACATCGGTCCAAAGGCTGTCCCAGTCAGAGGCGTTGGCACCGGTCCCTTTGATGTCGTTGAGCAGTGCGTTGGAGATGGTCGTCTCTGTGCCGGCGGAGGGAAAGCGCACAAAATTGCCCTGGATATCCACCATGAAGCGGGTGGATTCCGCGTCGCCTTCCGGATAGTACCTGTACTCCACAGGCGTGATGTCCATGTACTCCAGCAGTTGCAGTGCCACGTAGATGTCGCCCCAGTTGTCGCCGGGGAATTGCGGGGCTACACCGCCCATGTTCCGGACCGAAACCTCTTTTTTGATTGGTGTGTCTTTTATCCATTCCGGTTCTTTTTCATACTCTTCAACTAGCCTTGCCTGGTAGCGGGCCAAACCCTGCACAGTGTTTGCCTTGTGTTCGCGGCTGAAGTAGGCGAAGGTGCCGCCCACGGCCAGTGCCGCCGCAACCGTTATTGCGCCGACGCCGCTGAGGATGCGTTTGATCTTTGGTTTCATGATGCTCTCTTTCTTTTGTTATTAGATTTATTTACGCGGCTCCCGTATAGGTCGCCGGATAAACCAACGCTATAAATGCCCGTTTGGTGTTGTTTGCGGCGTTTTTGCGGTTCGTGCTAGCGGGCGTTCCGGTGTTCTCTCCGGTCGCTTTTCCGGCGTTTTTTCTTTCCGGCACTCTCTTTTTGCGGCGTTGCCTGCGCCGGCTTTTTTTCGAACGCGCCCTTAAGCAGCACGATCAGCAGAACGAAACCCACCACAAAACCCGCAAACCAGAGGAGGTTTTCGCGCAGCCAGTTCAGCCAGCTGCCCAGCATGGGCATGTGGAACACCACCTTGCCCGCGACGTTGGAGGCGGGCACAATCTCAAAATCGGGCGCATCGTTGTCCACACCCTGGGTCTCGAAGCCGCGCTCGCCGCTATTCTGGTGATCCTCCGTAATGCCAATCACCCGGTGCGTTACCGAGGTTTCGGTATCCTTCATGTAGGTGATATCGTCGCCGATTTGGATGGTTTTTGGGTCAACCGTCTTGATGATCACCAGCGAGCCCTGAGGGATTTCCGACTCCATGGACCAGGTGAGCACGTTGGCGAAGGAGTAGCCCAGAATCGGCTTTTTATCCCCCTGCGAGAGCAAGAACGCGCCCGCGATAATGGCCGCCAGCAAGCCATAGAACAATATGTTGGAAATGATGTTCCATGCTTTCCGGCGCTTCGCCCGCCTTGCCGCGCCCCGCGATTCAAACGCGCCGCGGCCCTGCCGAATCCCCCTGTCCTCCAGGGCCTTTTCAACAATCCCAATCAGCTCGTCAACAAAAGCCGTGTCGTCAAACAGCTCATCACATGGAATATCCATGCCGCCCAATCCCCCCGTGTCGCCAAAGACACCTTCCCTACGGATACACTTAGCCCACATCATTTTCACTTCCTGCTTTTTACGCCTTGTTCTTCATCCTTGGTTTTTTTGAGACTACCGGTTCGTTTCGGACATTCTTGGTATGACTGCCACCGCCGACCCTCTTCTGGGGTCTCGATGAAGCTTTGCGGCGTATCGGCGCTGCACTTCCGCCTGTATGCAGAAGCGTTTCCCGGGTTTGTCCGATGTCCGTTTTGCCCCAACGTGTGCGGCATCTGTTTGCGCAGTCCCGTGTCCTAGTGTTTTTTTCGTAGCAAAACCATAGCGCACCAGCAAAATAGCGGGTACGTTATCTGCTTCACAAACCCAAACGATTTGCGAAAGATTCTTTTAAAGCGCTACGAATTAAACCGAAAACCTTTAGCCCCTTTAATTTTAGTCGAAGCATGATACCACACTATCTAGCGGTTGTCAAGGATTATTTCCCATATATTCAAAAAAATTTCTGTGATATTTTCGGACGGCGCCCATAACGCCGTTTTGTTTGCAGATCTCGTCCGCATCAAGAGCCGCCGGGCGCAAATCGCTGCCACATCCCACAGAAAAAAACAGATGCTTTGCTTTATTGATGCAGTGCGAAAGTGTTAAGGCGTGCTGAAATTTGAGTTGAAGTTCGCCGGCGGCGCCAAGCCTTTGCTCAAAAAAAACGCCCTTGCCGAAGCAAAGGCGTTCCTCCGGGAGATCGTGCGGCCCGCCGCGCAGCCACGCCAAAAAGAATTTTCCCCTTGACTTTTTGCCCGCTGCGGCATATAATAATAATAGATCGTTTTGCTATGATGACACAACAAAAGGAGGTGGGCAACTCCATGGCAGGTCTGAGTAATGGGGACAGGCGCGGTGCAATCGCCTGTTCCGGCAAGGCGGACAAACCTCCTTTATGCGGGGGCTGTCCACTTTTTGCGAACTAGGTAATTTTGTGCCGTTCTGTCGCGCATTACGCCAAAACAATGCGTGAAAGGATGGAAACCAATGCAACTCAAAACACAAAAACAAAAACAAGCGCAGACCGCGCAAAAACAAGCCGAAAGCGAGGTGCTGCTGCGGCAGCATGCCCTGCGCGCGGAAGAAGAGCTGTTCACCCTGCTGGAAAGTGACCGGCGGGGCCTTTTGGTTGACGACGCCGAAGAAAAACTGGGGGAATTCGGCCCCAACATCATTCAAACAGGGAGCGAAAACGGCGTGCTGCACCGCCTGTCGCAGGCGCTTATCAACCCCTTCAACCTGGTGCTGTTCCTCATCGCCGCCATCACCTTCCTCACCGATGTGATTATTGCGCCCGAAAAAGACTTCAGCACTTGCATTATCATTCTGGCGCTGGTGCTTATTTCGAGCCTAGTGGCCTTTGTGCAGGGTGAGCGGTCCAGCGCGGCGGCGGCAAAACTGTCCGATATGATCAGCAACAAAGCGGACGCGTACCGCGACGGCCAACTGACGGAACTGCCCATTGACGAGCTGGTGCCCGGCGATGTCCTTAAGCTTTCGGCGGGTGATATGATCCCCGGCGATGTGCGTTTTCTTAGCGCAAAAGACGCCTTTGTGGCCCAGTCAGCCCTCACGGGGGAATCTGCCCCGGTGGAAAAATTTGCGGCGCTGCGCGGCACGAGCGAACAAAACCACTCCCTCACCGATCTTTCTAATTTGGGTTTTATGGGCTCCAACATGGTCAGCGGCAGCGCCGAGGCGATTGTGCTGGCCACCGGCAACGACACTTATTTTGGCGCCATGGCCAAGAGCCTGACCGGCGACAAAGCCAAGAACAGCTTTGAGCGGGGCGTGGATTCCGTCAGCAAGCTGCTGCTGCGCTTTATGATGGTGATGGTACCGGTCATTTTTCTGGTCAACGGCCTTGTTAAGCACAACTGGATCGACTCGCTCTTGTTTGCCGTCACCATGGCCGTGGGGCTCACGCCCGAGATGCTGCCCATGATCATGACCTCCACCCTGGCCCGCGGCGCGGTGTTTATGAGCCGTCGCAAGGTGATTGTGAAAACCCTCAGCGCAATCCAAACCTTTGGCGAGATGGATATTCTTTGCACCGACAAAACCGGCACGCTCACCGAAGACAAAATCGTGCTCGAAAAATATATGGATGTGCGCGGCAACGACGACATGCGCATCCTGCGTCACGCCTACCGCAACAGCTACTTCCAAACCGGCCTAAAAAACCTGATTGACCTGGCGATTATCAACCGCGCCGTAGAAAACAGCATGGAACCCCAACTGGCGGAATTCACCCGTGTGGACGAAATCCCTTTCGATTTTTCGCGCCGCCGCATGAGCGTGGTGCTCGAAAAAACCGACGGCAAGCGTCAGCTGATCACCAAAGGCGCGGTGGAAGAAATCATGTCCATCTGCAAATACGCGGAGTTCAACGGGCAAATTCTCCCCCTCGAAGGGGCGTTGCGCGCGGAGGCCATGGGGGTGTATGAAAAAAACAACCACGACGGTCTGCGCGTGATTGCGGTGGCGCAAAAAAATGACGTGGCGGGCATCGACACGTTTGGCGTAGCGGATGAAAGCGGCATGGTGCTGCTGGGCTTTGTTGGGTTTTTGGATCCGCCGAAGGAAAGCGCGAAGATTGCTATCGACGCGCTGCGCGCCCACGGCGTGCGCACTGTGGTGCTCACAGGCGACAGCGAGGGCGTGGCCGTAAAAGTTTGCAGCAAGGTGGGCGTCAACACCTGCCGCACCCTCACCGGGCGCGACATCGAAACCATGACCGACGAGGAACTGGCTGCCGCCATCCCGCGTTGCGATTTGTACTCCAAACTTTCGCCCAGCCAAAAGCAACGGCTGGTCAGCGCTTTTCAGGCTGCCGGGCACACCGTGGGCTACATGGGCGACGGCATCAACGACGCCCCTGCCCTGCGCCAGGCCGATGTTGGCATCAGCGTGGATAGCGGCGTGGACATTGCCAAAGAAACCGCCGACTTGATTCTGATGGAAAAAGACCTCATGGTGCTCGAAAAAGGCGTGCTTTCTGGCCGCCGCACCTTCGGCAACATCATGAAGTACATCAAAATGGCTGCCAGCGGCAACTTTGGCAACATGATTTCTGTTATGGTGGCCAGTATTTTTTTGCCTTTTCTGCCTCTGCTGCCCGTGCACATCCTCGTGCAAAATCTGCTATGCGATTTTTCGCAGTTGGGTATCCCCTTCGACAATGTTGACGCCGCCTACCTAACCCACCCGCGCAAGTGGGGAACCAAGGGCATCCGTCGGTTCATGATGCTTATGGGCCCTCTCAGCTCCGTTTTTGACATTGCCTGCATCATCAATCTCTATTTTGTAATGAAGTTCAACGGTGCCGACGCAGACCAGGTCATGCTTT
>JAITBA010000138.1 GCA_031283835.1 Oscillospiraceae bacterium | reverse complement strand
CTGCTGCAAATGCGGCAGGAATTCACATATCCGCAGGCGACGGCGGTGTTCTGTTCCCCGCTGCGGCGCTGCACCCAAACCGCACAGTTGCTCTACCCCGGTGCCAACCCCATTATCCTCGACGGCCTTAAGGAATATTTCTTTGGCGATTTTGAAAACAAAACCCCCGTGGAACTCGAAAACCACCCGGTTTTCTCCCGCTGGATTGCCGGGGAAAATGGCCTTGCGCCCCCCTTTGGCGAAGACCCCGCCGATTTTCAGCGTCGCATTTGCGCCACCTTCAAAAAACTGTGCGACGGTCTGCTCAAAACCGGCACGGCGCACAGCGTGGTCGTCACCCACGGCGGTGTGCTCATGGCGCTGCTGGCCGCGTTTGGCCTGCCTGCAGCGCCCATGCACGAGTGGCTCACGCCGGCGGGCACGGGTTTTGTGCTGCGCCTGGAGCCAACAATCTGGTTACGTGGCCAAAAATGTGAGGTTTTTGCCCTCGCCCCCACCGCACCAAAAGAAGATGCCCTGCCAGAAGAACGTCGGCTCTGGAAGGAACTGGAGGACACGGAGTATTTGTAGGCTGCGGTGCGGTTTTCAACTGAATCGACTATATTGTAGCAGGAGGTTTTTATGGCGGAAAAATTCATACCCGTGCTGCGCTTTGTTGCGGTGAGCGATGTGCATTACCAGGATAGGCACACCCCGCAGCGGGAACGCATGGCCAAGGCGTTGCAAATTGCCTACCGTGAGGCGGCGGCACACCCCGATTATCAATCGCTCGACGCCCTTTGCGTGGTGGGCGATTTGGCCGATAACGGCACCGAAACCCAGTTTGCCGCCTTTCGCCAAACCCTGGAGGAGGAACTGCATCCGGGCACCCAGGCCATTCTTTCGGTGGCAAGCCACGAGTTTGGCAACGCGGGCGTCGAGGCCGCCTACGAAAAAATGCGCCGCATTCTTCGCCAAGAGCCTGACGTTCATGCGGTGATCAACGGGTTTCATTTCATTTCAATCACGCCCTCCGAGGGCACATCGTTCAACGAAGGCAAGCAGATCTGGGCGGCAAAACAGCTGCAAAACGCCGCCGCGGACGACCCTACGGGCCGACGCCCCATCTTTTTCTTCCAGCACCCCCACATCCGCGACACCGTGGCCGGCAGCCTGGATTGGGGCAATGCGGATCTCACCGCCATCTTAATGCATTATCCGCAGGTGGTGGATTTTTCGGGGCATTCCCATGTGCCGGTGAACGACCCGCGCTCTATTCACCAAGAATATTTTACGTGCCTTGGCACTGGCACGCTTTACTACTTTGACCTGGATGAATACGATAAATATTATGGCACCACGCCGCCGGGCGCGCAAAATGCCGCCCAAATGCTCCTGATAGAAGCCGATGCCGTCGGCCATGTGCGCGTGCAGCCCTACAACGTGCTCAACGACGAACCCTACCCCTACCTGTGGAAGATTGACACGTTTGAGCCAACACAGTTTCCCTACACCCGCAAAAAACGCCGCGCGGCGGCACAAAAGCCTGCGTTTGCGCCCCAAGCCAAAATCACCTACAACAAAGGTACCCTCGAATTTGACCAAGCCCAAAGCGGCGACAGCGACCCGGTGAACGATTACATCCTCCGTGTGCGCAACGCGAAGGGCCGCATTGTGCGGCAACTTTCGCTTTGGGCGGCGTATTATTTCGCGCCCATGCCCCCCACGCTGCAGCTGGAACTGGAAGGCCTCACACCGGGGGCGGCATATACCGTGGAAATCACAGCCCGTGGCTTTTGGGAAAACGTTGGCGACCCGCCGCTTGTTGGGCGGTTTATCGCATGAAAATCGATGCCAACCGTGCCGTGCTGGCCCCCATGGCCGGCACTGCCGACCGTGCCTTCCGCGAACTTTGCATGGAGCAGGGCGCGTCGTTCTGCTGTTCCGAGATGGTGAGCGCCATGGGCATTTTTTGCGGCGACCGCAAAAGCGGCGAACTCATGTCCATTGCCCCCGCCGAGCAACCCTGCGGCGTCCAGCTTTTTGGCCACGATCCTCACACGTTTCAAAAGGCGGCGGAAGCCGCCCTGCGCCACAACCCCGCCTTTTTGGACCTTAACATGGGCTGCCCCGCCCACAAAGTGGCGGGCCACGGCAGCGGCGCGGCGCTCATGCGCGTGCCCGCTCTTGCCCAAAAAATCGTGCGCGCCACCGTGCAAGCCGTGGCCGGCGCCGTGCCTGTGAGCGTAAAAATGCGCACAGGTTGGGAGGATTCCGTCAAAAACGCGCCGGAACTGGCTCGCGTGTGCGAGGCAGAGGGCGTTGCGTGGCTCACGGTGCATGGCCGCACCCGTCAGCAAATGTACGCGCCACCCATTGATTATGAAACGATTCGCGCCGTGAAGGCCGCCGTGGCGCTCCCCGTGATTGCCAACGGCGACGTGCACGATGGCCCCAGCGCCGCGAATACGCTAATGCGCACCGGCTGCGACGCCGTGATGGTTGGCCGCGCCGCCCAAGGCCGCCCCTGGGTCTTTGCGCAAATTGCCGCCTTTCTGGCGCAGCCCAACGCCGCCAAACCACTCGAAGTTGACACGCAAGCCCGCTTGCGGTTGATGCTGCGGCATGTGCGGCTGCTGTGCGCCTACAAAGGCGAACGCGTGGGGCTGCAAGAAGCGCGCAAGCACGCCGCGTGGTACCTGAAGGGCATACGCGGAGGTGCCAAGCTGCGCCAGCGCGCCGTGACCATCACAAGCGTAGAAGAATTGGAGGCGCTTGCCGAAGAATGCCTACAGCTGACGAATACCTGCTAACGCTCGCTTTGCCTGCGCAAGTGGAGATGATTTTTGACCTGCTGGAAACGGCGGGCTTTTGTGTATATGCCGTGGGCGGCTGTGTGCGCGACGCGCTGTTGGGCAAAACACCAAAGGATTGGGACGTTTGCACCAACGCCACACCCTTGCAGGTGATCGCCGCGCTGCGGGGTCTGCTAGTGCTCAAAACCGGCTTGCAGCATGGCACTGTGACAGCGATACTCGACCATCGCCCCTACGAGATCACCACCTTCCGGCGCGACGGCGATTACGTCGATCATCGCCGCCCGGCCAGCGTCACATTCACCGACGACCTTGTGATTGACCTTGGCCGCCGCGACTTCACGGTCAACGCCATGGCCTACCACCCGCGCGCAGGCCTGGTAGATCCGTTTTTGGGGCAGGCTGATTTGCGGGCGGGTGTGCTGCGCTGTGTGGGCGACCCGGCTCGTCGGTTCGAAGAGGACGCCTTGCGGGTGCTGCGCGCGCTGCGTTTTGCCGCCGTGTTGGGCTTCTCTCTCGAACCCGCCACCGGCGCGGCACTGCTCGGCGCCCGCGAAGGCCTGCAACACGTTGCCGCCGAGCGCCTGCAAGCGGAGCTGACCAAGCTGCTTTGCGGGGTCAACGTGCGCGGCGTGCTGCTGGCATACCGCGAGGTGCTCTTCACCGTGCTTCCGCAGCTGCGCCCCATGAGCGGTTTCGACCAGTGTTCCCCCTGGCATTGCTTCGATATTTGGGGCCACACCTGCGCCGCGGTGGAGGCAGCGCCGCCCACGCCCGCCCTGCGCTGGGCCGCCCTGCTGCACGATTGCGGCAAACCCGCTTGTTTCTTTTTGCGCGACGGTGTGGGTCATTTTCACGGCCATCCGGCAGTGAGCGAAGCCATCGCGTGCGAAATTTTTTCACACCTAAGATTCCCCAAACGCTTGGGAACGCACATTTCTGTGCTCGTTCGTCACCACGAACTGCGGCTTTTGGAAGCGCCGCAAGAACCGGCGCGACTGCGGCGACTGCTGGGAGAACTGGGGCAGGAGCGGCTGCTGGAACTGGCCGCGCTCATGCGGGCCGATATTTTGGCCCAGGCCCCCAAAAAACGCGACCGCCTAGCGAACTACGACACACTGTGCGCCCAGGTGCAAAGCCTGGCGCAAGCCTGTGTTTCTCGCAAGCAACTGGCGCTCAAGGGCAGCGACCTGTTGCCTTTGAGGCTGCAAGGCCCGCAGCTGGGGCAAATGCTGCGCCGCCTGCTGGAGGAAGTGCTGGAAGGCCGCCTGCTCAACGAAAAAAAGCGCCTGCTCGCATGGGCGAAACAGACGCTGGAAGACGAAACCTGAGCCGTGACGGGGCTTTGGCGCAAAAACCGCCGCACAGGCGATGCAAAACGGGTTCTTAGGTCTCTTTGTCTTTTTTGCTTTTTTTGCGCTCTTTGGCGTCGGTCGAAAGTTTTTCGGCCCGCGCTTCTTCTTGCGCTTTTTTGGCGGCCGCACGTTCTGCCTCCAATTTTTCTTGGGCGGTGTTGTTGATGCCCACGGCCGTACGAATCAAGCGCAACCGTGCGCGGTCTGCACCGGTTTCGATCACAATGCTGTCTTCCTTCACGGTGACAACGCGCCCCATAATGCCGCCGATAGAAGTGATCTCGTCGCCCACTTCAATGTTGTCGCGCATGGTCTGCTCTTCTTTTTGGCGTTTTTTTTGCGGGCGAATCATGGTGAAATACATCACGCCAACCATCAGTACAATCAACACAATCATCTGCCAGCCGCCGCCCTGCGTTGTGCCTTCTGCGCTGCCGCCGGCCGCCAAGTTTAACAAATAGAAATTCATGCGTTTGCTCCTCTTCCCAAATTTTCATTACAGAATACTATCTTTTATTGTAGCACATCATGCCAAAAATTGCAAGCAAAATTTTTGACTAAATTCTCCTATCCAACAAATTTACATATTGTTCATGAAGCTGCGCAAAACTGCCCGCCGCCAGCGCGGCGCGAATGCGCTCCATGAGCGTATTGTAAAAAAACAGGTTGTGCATCACACACAGGCGCAGCGCCAGCATTTCGCCCGCCTTGAGCAGGTGCCGTAAGTAGGCCCGCGAGTGCCGTTGGCAGGTGGGGCAGGCACAGGTGGGGTCAATGGGTTGCGCGTCGTCGGCATATTTTTTGTTGTGCAGATTAATCACACCTTCCCAGGTGTTCAGGTGCCCGTGGCGGGCATTGCGGCTGGGCATCACGCAGTCAAAAAGATCCACCCCCAAACGCACCGCCTCAAGAATGTTCCCCGGCGTGCCCACGCCCATCAAATAGCGCGGCTTTTGCCGTGGCATATGAGGTTCCACCGCCGCAATGATGCGATACATTTCCTCTTTTGGTTCCCCCACGGCCAGGCCTCCAATGGCGTAGCCGTCCAAATGCAGCGCGGCAATTTCTTGCATATGCGCCACGCGCAGGTCGTCATAGGTGCAGCCCTGGTTAATGCCAAACAGCATTTGCTCCCTCGGCTCCTCCGCTTCGTTTTTCAGCCGCTCCAGTTCATTTTTGCAGCGCAGCAGCCAGCGTGTCGTGCGATCCGCTGCGGCTTTGGCATACGCATATGGCGCAGGATTTTCTACACACTCATCAAAAGCCATGGCAATCGTGCTGCCCAGATTGCTCTGTATGCGCATGCTTTCCTCCGGCCCCATAAAAACGCGTGCCCCGTTCACATGCGACGCAAAAGTAACGCCTTCCTCCCGAATGTTGCGCAATTTTGCTAAGCTAAAAACCTGAAACCCGCCGCTGTCGGTTAAAATGGGCCCCTGCCAGCCGGTGAACGCATGCAGCCCGCCCATGTCGCGCACCAACGAATCCCCCGGCCGCACGTGCAGGTGATAGGTATTGCACAGCATCACTTGGGTGTGCAGCGCCGTTTGCATGTCGTAGGTCGAAACCGCCCCCTTAATCGCGCCTCCCGTTGCCACGTTCATGAACGCCGGGGTCTGAATGGTCCCGTGGCAGGTTTTTAAAGCGCCCAAGCGGGCGGCATCTTCAGTTTTTATTAATAGAAACACAACATACCCAACCGGCATCACACCGGCCTTTCAACACACTTTTCCCCCGCCACAGCACCGTGCTTATTATAGCATGAATTCCAATCAAAAGCAAGCGTATTTTTCGCCGCTATCGCCTGCGCACCTCCCAGGTTTTTGCGTGTGAATTGCCTAAATCTGCCCTAAAATCCGCGAAAAAACCCTTATTTTTGCATAGTTTTGCTTTGCTTTGTGATATCGTGTTGCTTTTGCAACAGACATTTTCTTTGGTTCGTGCTAAAATGTCATAATGTCATAAATTGAATTTTGGAGGAAAATGAGAATGAAGCGAATTCTCTCTGTTTTGCTGGTGGCTTGCATGCTGTGCGGCGCGCTGGCAATGGGCGCAAGCGCAGCGGAACCGCCTGTCCCCGTCATCAAGATGACCGCCGCGTTGGGCCATCTCTACTTTAACGCCGGGGACGTCGGCCAATACTACTACGATCCGTCCTTTGTAGACAAGGAGTACACTTCGCACCTTTTGGGCCAGGTGATGGGCACGGTGCCTACGGGCAAATGGACGGGGCCGCCCGAAGACCCCTCCGCCAGTTCCGAACTCGTTGTACCCGAAAGAAGCCTGCTAGACGCGATTGCGTCGAGCGCCGGCGATTTGTTGCCGGCCCTGCAAAAGCTGGATTTTAAACCCTTGGATGCGTTTTTGGATCTGATATTTGAGCAACTGGGGCAGGGCCTTGAACGGGGATTTGGGCCGATTTCCTTCAGCCCTGATGGCGAAAGCCGGTTGCCGCTGGACGGCGATATGCTGAGCAAAAAGCGAAACATTGAATATGCCGCAAACGGCAGACGTGATCTCTGGTTTAACTATGACTGGCGCGAAAGCCCGGTGATCATCGCAGACGAATTTTTTGATTTTATTGAGGCAGTGAAACAAGCGAGCGGCAGCAAAAAAGTAAACGTTTTTGCGCCCAGCGGCAGCTGCGCTGTTTTGCTGGCGTACCTGGACAAGGTGCAAAAGGAGCAAAGAGAAAACAGCATCGACCGCATTTTTATGAGTGTTTCGATGGCGAAAGGCCTAACAGGTTTTGGCGAACTTGTGACCGCATCCCCAAAAATCAACATCGATTCTTTGGCGAGCCCCGCGTTCTTTGGTTCCCTGCGCGCGGTGGGATTAGACTTGGGCGACAGCTTAGACGGCGTGCTGTCTATCCTAAAAACCTTGGCAGATATTGGTGCCGCACAGCCGGTGAATGGCGTTTTGGCGTTGTTGCTGCAAAAAAAAATCACAAAGTTTTTCAATGACTATCTTGTCCCCACAGCGCTGAGCCTGCCGATGTTCTGGAGCTATGTGTCGGACAGCTACTATGACGAGGGCATTAAAGGCTGCTTTGGCGGCAAGCCGGAATATGCCGGGCTGGTGAAGAAGCTGGATGCATACTACAAAATCCAGGTGCGCAGCGAAGAAATCCTGCGTGCCGCGGCAGATAGCGGCGTTTCAATCGGCATGATGGCTAGCTTTGGTTTGCCAATGTTGCTGCCTTTCGGCAAGGATTCCACCAAACAAAGTGACGCGCTTGCAAACACAACTCTCGCTTCTTTTGGCGCCACAACTTCGGATGTGGGCGGCGTATTGAAGGGCAAGCTGGGCGGCCTGCAACCCTATAAGCAGGCAAAAACAGCCTGTGGGCACAACCACATCTCGCCCGATCGGACCGTGGATGCCTCCACTTGTTTGTTCCCAGAAACCACTTGGTTTGTTGCGGGTGTGCAGCACATGGAAAACGGTCGCGTAGAAGATTTGTCCGGGTGGTTTTTCGATAGCCCCGAAGCCCCCACTGTGCACACCGACGAAGAAAATCGTCCGCAGTTCCGCTACTTCGTCAGGGAGGACGGTAAGTATGTGCGCGTGGACCCGCCCGCCCCGGCAGAATTGACC
>JAITBA010000132.1 GCA_031283835.1 Oscillospiraceae bacterium | reverse complement strand
GATGTTGTCCTCGTCCAGCTCCTTTGGGCGGATAAGCCCCCCCTCGCAGCCGATGAAATAAATCACTTCCGCGCCAGCTTGCGCCAGCACACGCCGCCGCAGATAGCAGGGAAAATCTGCGCTGACCAGGTTATTTTTGCCAAGCAGGGCCTCGGAGTGGCTTGCAAAATGGAGCAGCCAGGTTTCTGTGGAGCCATCGTTGGGCACAAAGCGCAGACGACTGAGTGTGTTGTTCCACACCTCCGGCAGCCGCGTGTCTCGCAGCACCGGCGGCGCGTCGATTGTGCCGTGAAAGAGCGTGCCTTCTTTGCGCCCAGCGTAGGCGTTAAGGATGACCTGCCGCACGCCGCGGTATAAAATTCCCATATATTTGGGGTTGCGCCCTGTGCGGGGCAGGGGGCCCCAATAGCCCAGGGTGTCGATGCCCGCGTGGTTGTGACAACTGCAAATGAACAGCCCCCGGCAGCCTCTGTGTGCCAACTCTTGCCGCAGCGACGCCTTGATTTGGTCGCTGTCGTAGCTGCTCATGCCCACGTTATCGATGGAAACGAAGCACACGCCGCCGCGCCCGCTGTTGTCGTCCAGCCACAGCGCCGAGCAGGTCATGGGGTCCAACACGCCGGCGGCCCGGTTGCCCGTGCGGTAGCCCGCCACCCAGTAGGGTTTTTGCGGCAGGTCGTCCGGCATAATATCCGCCTTGGCAAACCCTGCGGTGAAGCATGTGCCCACCGGCTGTGCCAGCCAGTTTGGTTCCGCCTGCGGCAATGCGGGTGCGGGGTGTTTTTTGGCTGCTCTGGCGCCGCTGCGCGCAAAGCCCTTTTGCAGCAGCGTCACTGCACCGCTCAAAACGTCCATGCTGCTCACCTGCCTTGTCAATATTCTGTACATCTATTGTAGCAAATATCCTTGCGCTATGCAAGCCTTTTTTATTGATTTCATGCAACCGCCACTTTGCGCACACACAACGCGCATGAATTTCAGCCGTGCCGCGGACGCAGCCGCACACCATACACCCATTGCCCCTCCAGGGCGTTTGGCGGAAAGGGTTTGAATGACAGCGCGGCTTTGCCGCAACCGTGTGTTTATTATAGCACAAACCGGCAACGGTTGCAAGCAGGTTTTGCGTTATATCTTCTTTGGTTGGGTTTGGAGGAAATAATAGACCTGTTTGGAAAAGTGATGACCCGAAACACCGCGTGCAAACGCAAAATAATGGCAAAGCACCTGTTTTTGAACCGGAACAGACGCTTTGCCTTGCTTTGTTTTAGCCATCGCCTTTGAAGGGTATGGGTTAGCTGTAATCATCGGCCAACTGCACGGCCAGCGATGCGCCGAGCGCACGGAAGCGGGCGCTTGCGGCAACCACGTTGTTGCGAAAGCGCAGGTTGAGCACATCGCCCGCATTGAGCTGCGCATAAATGCCCGCCGCGCGGGTGTGGGTGTTATCTGCGCCAAAGAACGGGCCGGGCAGCGGCGCGTCGTTGCAAAACACCGCGAACCCAACGCGGTCTTTTGGGGAGGGCCAGACGGCATCGTCGCTGTTGGTCAAATCATAGTTGAAAAAGAAATTCACGAGGTAGACACCGGGTTTTTGAATGGTGAGACTGTCGCTCACGGCCATGTCCACGTTTTTTGCGGGCATCGCAAGGTCTAGCGGGAGAACGAACCAATCGCGCGTGCCGGTAATATCTTCCTCCGCAACCGTGCGGTCATAGTAATATTTGCCGCCATAGACACGCAGGGCGGGGCTGCCAAGGGGCTGCGGCGCGCCTGTGGGGGCTGTTGAACCAACGCGTCTCCCTGCTCTGCCGCCGTTGCGACAGCCGCATTCCGCGCCGCCGGGGCAATCGGCGGGGCAGCCAAGCACGGCCGTGCCAAAGGGCGATTTCGCGTCTTCAACGGTGCCGATCACACGGTTTGCGCCGCCGTCGACCACATACACCGCGCCGGCACCGCTGTCGGTGACATAGACCAGATGGGTGGTGCTGTTCACGGCCACACGGCTCAACTGGGTGCAAGGCGTAACAGGGAGGGGCAGCGCACCCAACTTTTGCAGCGTGCACGCGTCATAGACCGCCGTCACGCGCCGCGCCGCATCAACAACATAGAGCAGCCCCAGGCTGGGATCCAGCGAAAAAGAGAACACGCCGCCCTCCGGCGCAAAGCAATCATCCTCCTCGTTGCAGTTGCCGCCGAGCACCGAAATGGAGCTGTTGAGCCGCTGGACATAGATTTTGTTGGAACAAAGGTCGGCCTGCACGTCGGTGGCGGGGCTTTCGCCTTTGAGGGGGATTTTGGCATAAAGCGTGTTGGTATTGCTGTTGATTACGGGAATTTCGTTCGTATCATTGGCGATGTAAACCAAATTTGTGCGGGTGCTCACCGCCGCCGCCGTCGGGCGGCCACCCACTTCCACGGTGGTCATGAGGGAATTGTCACGCCCGTTCACCACAGCCACCATGCCGTCGCCCATAGGCACATAAACCAGATGGTTGTTTGTGTTCACCGCCGGCGCAGAATCGGTGCCGCACGCACTTTCTAGGGGGAGCTGCGTCACAACCGTGTTGGTGTTGCCGTCAATCACGGTGAAGGTGTGTGTGCCGTTGTCGGTCACATACACCGTGCGCATCGTCGGATCCACCGCAATGCCGTAAGGCGAATCCACCGGGATCTGCCCCACTGCCTGGTGCGTGAGGGGATCAATCACGCTCACGGAATTGTCATATTGATTGGCCGCATACGCAAATGCCGGTTCGGTGCAGCCGCCCTTGCCCACAGGGCCTGTGGCACCGGTGGGGCCTTTTTCGCCCCGAACGCCTTGCAGACCTTGTTGACCCTGCAAACCCATAGGACCCATTTCGCCGCGTGCGCCACGCGGGCCCGCAGGGCCGGCAAGACCTTGCGCCCCTTGGGCACCCGCAGGGCCCACCGGTGCAGCGAATTAACCGCAAAACCGCAAAGCCCGCGTGTTCAACTATTACAACACATTTGTTCGCGCGTGTTAAGGGGCGCCGGAGGGAAGTTGCGGGGCGCAAACTTTATTGTCAATTCAAATAGAATGCTTTTGCCACCGCCAAAAACGCGGCCGGCGGCGGCGCGCAAAATTCCATCCGTTCTTCTGTCACGGGGTGCGCAAAGCAAGCTTTGGCGCAGTGGAGAAAGTGACCTGGCTCTTCGCGGGGCGGCGCACCATAGAAGTCGTCGCCCAGCAGAGGCGTTTTGTTGTGGGCAAAGTGCACGCGAATTTGGTGCGTGCGCCCGGTTTCGAGCCACAGACGCAGGAGTGTGACGCCGCCGCCGCAAGCAAGGGCTTCCCAATGGGTCACGGCGCTTTCGTCGCCGGGCTGGCGCGGGTCTTCGTAGCCGCGGCACGCGCGCAGCGTGCGGTTTTTGAAGGGACGATAAATGACGCTGC
The DNA here is from genome assembly GCA_031283835.1 of Oscillospiraceae bacterium. Lineage (GTDB taxonomy): Bacteria > Bacillota > Clostridia > Oscillospirales > Acutalibacteraceae > WRMQ01. The sequence continues at coordinate 2,987 of JAITBA010000132.1, read as the reverse complement.
GGAATATGCCGCTGCCATGAAGTTCTCCGTGCGCCAGGGCTTCGTAAGTTTTTTGCACCCTTGCCTGCCCGTTGAGCCTGGACGCCGCATAGGCATGCTTGCAGCACACCACCAACCCCGACGTGCCTTTGTCGAGCCGCCCCGCCGCGCGAAAAGCGGCGGGCTGCCCCCGCGCCGCCAGGTAGGCCGCCACGGCGTTGGCCAGAGTGTCGCCCTGGTGGTTGTGGCTTGGGTGCATGGGCAGCGTGGGCGGCTTGTTAATCACCAGCAGATCATCGTCTTCATACACAATGTCCAGCGCGCAGGCAATCGCTTCCGGCACCGTGTCGTCCGCCGGAATTTGCAGCGTCAGTACCTCCCCGGCGCACACGGGGTCAACCGTGCGGGCCACACCCCCGCCGTTGCGGGTCATTCCGCCCGGCACGCGCTTGAGCCGATGCATCAGCCGCACCGAAACCCCATGCCCGCGCAAAACCTGCTGCACCTGCCTGCCGTGTTCCTCCGGGGCCACGGTGAACGTGAGGGTTGGCATAGCGCACCTCCTTTTATATCCGATCAAGGCAAAAATCTTCGGGCGCTTTTTGGCCTAATTGGCATATAATTTTAAATTTTATTTTGGGGCTTTCCAAACGCATTGCGTTGTGATATAATAAAAAACACATCAATACAAAAAAGAATAGCCAAACAAAAAGCAGGAGGAAACCTATGATGTCTATTCCCACTCTTCGCGTACAAAAGCTGCGCCCCGGCGCGGCGCTGCCCGTCTATGGCTCCGACTACGCCGCCGGGGCCGATCTTTCATCCTGCCTTGAGGCGCCCCTCGCTTTTGCGCCCGGTGAAACCAAGCTTGTGCCCACAGGCCTTGCAATAGAAATCCCGGCAGGCTACGCCGGGCTTATCTATGCCCGCAGCGGGCTGGCCAGCAAGCGCGGCCTGGCCCCGGCCAACAAGGTGGGCGTGGTTGACGCGGATTACCGGGGAGAAGTGATGGTGGCTTTGCACAACCACAGCGCCGCCACGCAAAAAATCGAGCCAGGCGAGCGCATTGCGCAGCTGGTGGTCACGCCCTTTTTGACGGTGCGGTTTGAGGAAGCCGAAGAACTCGACGCCACTGTGCGCGGCGCGGGTGGCTTTGGTTCCACAGGAAGATAATATAGCCGTCTTCCTTAATGAAAGGCAAAAATCCTCCGCAAATCGCCCCGGGGTTTTTGAGGAGGTCTATTTTTAACAAAACAAGGAGAACACCCATGCAAGTCACCGTGAGCAGTTACAGTTTCTATCAAAAAGGACAGGATCTTTTGCGGCACATGCGGTGGGCCAAGGAACTCGGCTTTGCCGGAATTGAATTTTTGGATACGAACCGGGAAATGGCCCTGCGTCTGCGTGAAGAAAGCGAACGCATCGGCCTGCCGATTGTGTGCTACACCGTGGGCGCAGATTTTTTGCGGGCCGAATCCGTCGAATCGGAAGCAGCGCGCCTGCAGGCGCAGGTGGATATTGCGGATATTTTGGGCGTGCGGGCCATGCGGCACGACGCCACGGGCGGTTGGCCCAAACCTCTGGCGGGCTATCGCGGCTTTGCGCAAGCCCTGCCCTTGCTGGCAAAAGGTTGCCGCGCCGTGACGGAATACGCCGCCGCCAAGGGCATTGCTACTATGGTCGAAAACCATGGCTTTTTTTGCCAGGACAGCGCCCGTGTTTTGGCTTTGGTGGAGGCCGTGAACCACCCCAACTTCGGCACACTGGTGGATATTGGCAACTTTTGCTGCGCCGATGAAGACCCCGCCCGGGCGGTAGGCAATGTGGCCGCCTTTGTTAGGCATGCGCACGCGAAGGATTTTCACATCAAAAGCGGCACAGAAGAAAACCCTGGCGAAGGTTGGTTCAAAAGCCGTGCCGGAAACTATTTGCGGGGCGCGGTGGTGGGCCACGGCAATGTGCCGGTGCGCCAGTGCCTGCAAACCTTGCGCCGCGCCGGTTACGACGGCTGCGTTTCTATCGAATTTGAGGGCATGGAAGACTGCCTGACAGCGCTGCGCATTGGCAAAGCAAATTTGGAGAATCTGATTTCGACTTAAGCGGCTACAAAAAAAGAGGCTCCAAACAAATTGTCAGCGCATTAGGTGCACCATGATGGCTTTTTGCGCGTGCAGGCGGTTTTCGGCCTGGTCAAAGATTTCGTTCGCGTGAGCCTCAAACACCGCCGCGGTGATTTCTTCTTCTCTGTGGGCGGGCAGGCAATGGAGCACCATGGCGCCCGGTGCGGCAACACGCAGCACCGCCTGGTTAATTTGGTAGCCCGCAAAAATTTCGCGGCGCTGGGCGGCTTCGTCTTCCTGGCCCATGCTGGCCCACACATCGGTGTAGAGCACATCGGCGCCCCGTGCCATTTCCGGCACATCTGGCGTGCAGGCAAAGTTGCCGTTTTTGGCCGCCCAGGCCATAATGCCCGCATCGGGGCGGTTGCCGGCCGGGCAGGCAACACGCACGTTCATGCCGGTTTTAATCCCCCCCACAATAAGAGAGTTGGCCATGTTGTTGCCGTCGCCCACATAGCACAGGGTGCGTCCGTTCAGTTCCCCCTTGTGTTCCTGGATCGTGAGCAAATCCGCCATCACCTGGCAGGGGTGCGCAAAGTCTGTCAGCCCGTTGATCACCGGGATAGCAGCGTATTGTGCCAGTGTTTCCACTTTTTTTTGTTCGAATGTGCGAATCATAATGCCGTCTAGGTAGCGGCTGAGCACCCGGGCGGTGTCCTCAATGGGTTCTCCCCGGCCAATCTGTAAATCTTTGCCGCTCAAAAACAGCGCCGAGCCACCCAGGTCATACATGCCGACCTCGAACGAAACCCGTGTGCGGGTGGACGATTTTTCGAAAACCATGCCCAGGGTTTTGCCCTTGAGCAAAGGGTGCGCATCGCCCCGCCGCTTCATATCCTTCAGCTCCGCCGCCAGGGCAAGAATCGCCAAAATCTCGTCTCTGTTGTA
>JAITBA010000071.1 GCA_031283835.1 Oscillospiraceae bacterium | reverse complement strand
CATTTCATTAAAATGTGCAAAATGCCAAAAATCAATATATAGTCCGCAAAACAATATCGACCACGAAATGTTGTGCTTTTTGCAAAAGCGCTTGACATTGCACGGGGAATGGGGTATACTATTTGCAGAACAGGAAGGGATGTGGCCCTATGGAACGCATGGAATTAATTGTGGAGCGCCCCAATAAGCAGATCTTCCGGCGGGGAGACGAAAAAGTGAAGTGCTTTGCCGAAGGCGTGCCTGCGGGCGACGTGCTCAGCGAAGCGCTGAACCAGGCCCTGGCCCAGGAAGCGGGCCTGCCGGTGCCGCCGCTGCGCGAAGTGACAAAACACGACGGGCGCTGGGCAATCATCTCGGAATTCATTGAGGGCGAAACGCTGCTGGCACAAATGCAAGCGCGGCCCGGCGACGAGAGCCTGATGGTGCGCTTTGTGGCGCTGCAAATGCAGGTGCACGCCGCACAGAATTTTAAGCTGCGGAGGCAGAAAGATAAACTGCACCGGCAGATTTCTGCCAGTGGGCTGGATGCCACCACCCGCTACGAGCTGCACGTGCGCCTGGACGCCATGCCGGACCACCAAAAGGTCTGCCACGGCGATTTTGTGCCCTCCAACGTGGTGGTGCGGGGCACGCGGGCTTTCATCATCGATTGGGCGCACATCACCCAGGGCTGCGCCGCCGCCGACGCCGCCAACACCCACATCACCCTGTGCAAGCAAAGCCACTTTGCCCTTGCCGAACAATACTTAAAATGCTACTGCGAGCAGAGCGACACGGCGCTGCAATATATCAGGCGCTGGCTGCCCATCGTGGCCGGTGCGCACTTGGCCGGCTGCCTCCCCGGCGACCGTGCGTTTTATCAAGGGTATTGCGACGGGGTGGTTTAGGTGCGCCGCTCCCTCACCCGCCCGGCTCTCGGTCCGCAACGCGCATTGCTACGGCATTTGTTGTTGCCCATCATTTTTAAGGAGTTTCCATGATCCACGCCAACTGGCAGGGCTTTGTGCCCGGCGAATGGTGCGAAAGCATCCATATACGCGATTTTATTGTGCGCAATTTTGTGCCCTATGAGGGCGATGAAGCTTTTTTGGCGGCGCCAACAAAAAAAACACAGACGCTGTGGAAAAAAATCAAGGTGCTGCTGCGGCAAGAGCAGGAAGCGGGCGGCGTGCTGGCCATCGATTCCAAAACCATCAGCGACGTGGATGCCCATGCCCCGGGGTACATCGACCCGGAACTGGAATTGATTGTGGGCCTGCAAACCGACGCGCCGCTCAAGCGGGCCATTTTGCCCTTTGGGGGCGTGCGCATGGTCAAAACCTCGCTCGAAGCCTATGATACACCGGTGCCGGAACGCCTGGAAGACATTTTTCAATACAGAAAAACCCACAACGACGGAGTGTTCGACGTTTATACGGACGAGATGAAGTCGGCACGGCACAGCGGCGTAATCACCGGGTTGCCCGACAGCTATGGCCGCGGGCGTATCATCGGCGATTATCGACGCGTGGCGCTCTATGGCGTAGACCGGCTCATCGCCCAAAAGCAGGCCGCCAAACAAAACCATTGGTGTGCCAATTTTGACGAGGAACTCATCCGCGCACGGGAGGAACTCAGCGAACAGATTCGGGCGCTGCAAAAGCTCAAGCGTATGGCCCAAAGCTATGGCCACGACATTGCGCAGCCCGCCGCCAACTTGCGTGAAGCTGTGCAGTGGGTCTATTTTGGCTACCTTGCGGCCATCAAAGAGCAAAATGGCGCGGCCATGAGCCTGGGTCGCTTAAGCACGTTTCTCGATATTTTTGCCGAGCGGGATTTGCGCACCGGCGTGCTGGACGAAAGCCAGGCGCAAGAACTGTTTGACCAATTGATTTGCAAGCTGCGAATGGTGCGTTTTTTGCGCACACCCGGCTACGACGCGCTGTTTTCGGGCGACCCCACGTGGACCACGGAATCTTTGGCGGGCGTGTGTGCCGACGGCCGCCCCCTGGTGACAAAATCGACCTTTCGTTTTTTGCACAGCCTAACAAACCTTGGCCCCGCGCCCGAGCCAAACATGACCATTCTGTGGAGCCCGCGCCTGCCGGAAGCCTTCAAATCCTATGCGGCCAAAATGTCGGTCGAAACTTCCAGCATTCAATACGAAAACGACGACGCTATGCGCGCCAAGTTCGGCGACGACTATGGCATCGCGTGCTGTGTTTCGCCCATGCGCATTGGCAAGCAGATGCAATTTTTTGGCGCGCGGGCAAACCTTGCCAAAGCGCTGCTCTACGCCATCAACGGCGGCAAAGACGAAATCAGCGGCGCACAAATTGGCCCCGTGATTGAACCCGTTGCCGGGGACGTGCTGGATTACAGCGAAGTGCGCGCCCGCTACGAGCAGATCTGCGCGTGGTTGAGCACGCTATATATCAACACGCTCAACGTGATTCATTACATGCACGACAAGTATTGCTACGAAGGGCTGCAAATGGCGTTGCACGACGAAGATGTGGTGCGCACCATGGCCTGCGGTTTGGCGGGCCTGAGCGTAGTGGCCGACAGCTTTTCGGCCATGCGCTACGCCAAAGTCAAGCCCCTTCGCAACGCGCAGGGCCTGGCAGTCGATTTCGAAATCGAAGGGGAATACCCGGCCTTTGGCAACCACGACCCCCGCAGCGACGCCATCGCGCAAGATTTGGTTCGGCAATTCATGGGGCAGCTGCGGCGGCGGCGCACCTACCGCAAGGCCAAGGCCACGCTTTCAATTCTCACAATCACCTCCAACGTGGTCTACGGCAAAAAAACCGGCGCCACCCCCGACGGCCGCAAAAAAGGCGAGCCCTTTGCCCCCGGCGCCAACCCCATGAGCGGTCGCGATGTGCACGGCCCCGTGGCCAGCCTTGCCAGTGTGGCCAGCCTTCCCTTCGACGACGCGGAGGACGGCATCAGCTACACCTTCAGCATCATCCCCGGCGCGCTGGGCAAAACCGCGAACCAGCGCGTCAAAAACCTCACCCACCTGCTGGACGGCTACTTTGCCGAAGGGGGGCACCACGTGAACGTGAACGTGCTTGAGCGAAAAAAACTGCTGGACGCCATGGAACGCCCGGAGCTGTATCCGCAGCTGACAATCCGCGTTTCGGGCTACGCCGTGAACTTCGTAAAATTAACGCGTGAGCAGCAACTGGATGTGATACACCGCACGTTTCATACGTTTATATAAAAGTTTTATCTGCGTTTGCCGCGCAAAGTTGGCGCTTTGCATATTGTGCCGGAGACTCGCGGGATACGACAAAACACTTACGTAATCAGCATGCAATCCCCAAAGGAATAAAAGCGATAACCCTCCTCCACGGCGCAGCCGTAGGCGGCGAGGGTTTTTTCTGTGCCATAGAAGGCCGATACCAGCATGATCAGCGTGCTTTCGGGCAGGTGAAAATTGGTCAACAGGCCGTCGGTACATTGAAAGGTACAGCCGGGGTAGAGGAAAATGCTTGTCCAGCCTTCGCAGGCGCACATGTGCCCGCGGACCTGCAGCACGCTTTCGAGCGTGCGGCAGCAGGTGGTGCCCACCGCGACGACCCGGCCGCCCCGCGCCTTGGTTTCGCGGATAAGCGCGGCGGTTTCTTCTGGTACAGCATAATGTTCGCTGTGCATGGTGTGATCTTCAATGTGCTCGGCCTTTACCGGGCGAAAAGTACCCAGCCCCACGTGCAGCGTCACATAGCCGACGCCGATTCCTTGCGCTTGCAACCGCGTCAGCAGTGCCGACGTAAAGTGCAACCCGGCGGTGGGCGCGGCGGCAGAGCCGTTTTCGTGCGCATAGACGGTGTTGTAGCGGCTGGCGTCGTCCAGCTTTTCGGTGATATAGTGCGGCAGCGGCATTTCGCCAATCTGCTCCAGTGTCGCAAAAAAATCGCCCGCGCAGGTGAAGCGCACAATGCGGTTGCCGTTGCCGCAAACTTCCAGCACCGTGCCGGCAAGCCGCCCTTCGCCAAACAAAAACACAGCCCCGCGCTTGGCTTTTTTGCCCGGCCCGGCCAGGCATTCCCACACGTTTTGGCCGGTTTGCTTAAGCAGCAAAAATTCCACCCGTGCGCCGGTGCCCTCTTTTGTGCCAAAAAGCCGCGCGGGCAGCACCTTTGTGTTGTTGAGAATCAGGCAATCGCCGGGCCGCAAATATTGCCCAATGTTGCAAAAAACGTCGTGCCCAATGACGTTGCCGCCCCGGTTAAGCACCATCATGCGCGAACTGTCACGGGGCACGGCGGGGTGCTGAGCAATGCGCTCCTGGGGCAAGTGATAATAAAAATCTGAAGTTTTCATGAGAGCCTTTCCA
>JAITBA010000045.1 GCA_031283835.1 Oscillospiraceae bacterium | reverse complement strand
GTCTGGCCAAGCAGGGCATGCGCCCGGTGACAGCGCTGTATTCCACGTTTTTGCAGCGGGCCTTCGACCAATTGCTGCACGATGTGGCTTTGCAGGGGCTGCCATTGGTGGTTGCGGTTGACCGTGCCGGCTTTGTGGGCGCGGACGGCGCGACCCACCATGGGCTCTACGACGTTGCGTTTTGCGCGTCAATCCCCGGGGCACGGGTGCTGGCCCCCACCACGCAGGCGGAATTGCGCACCGCTTTGCGCGTTGCGTTTGCGGCCTCCGGGCTCACACTGATTCGTTATCCGCGGGACAAAGCACCCGCGCAGAGCGACGCGTTGCCCTTGCTTGCGCAAAACGACGCCTTTGATGTTTTTGGCGACCCAAACGCCGCCTGCGCCCTGATAACCTATGGGCGGCTGTTTTTTGAAGCATGCAAAGCGCCGGGCATACGGCAAGCAAAAGTGATCAAGCTCAAACAGATTTTGCCGCTGGATTTTGCCGCTGTGCGGGCGGTGCTGGGGTGCGAGCGGGTGCTCTTTTTTGAGGAAGGCATGCGCACAGGCGGCGTGGGCGAGCGCTTTGGGGCCGCGCTGTTGGCACAAGGGTTTGGGGGCACGTTTGCGCTGCACGCCCTGGAGGGTTTTGCGCGGCACGCACCGGTGCAGGTGCTGCTGGCGGAACACGGCCTGGACGCGGCGGCTATGGAGACAGCGTTATGCGGTTAGATATGGCGCTTGCGGCGCGGGGGTTACTGCCCAGCCGTGCCAGGGCGCAGCAGGCCCTCCGCGCGGGGGCGGTGCTGCTGAACGGCGACGCCGCCCGCAAGGCGTGCACAAACGTGGGCGCAGACGATGTGCTGGCGCTGGACGCGGGTTTCGACACGCACTATGTGGGGAGGGGCGCGCACCAGCTGCTGGGGGCGCTAGACACCTTTGGCATTGATGTGAACGGCCTGGTTTGTGTGGATATTGGCGCGAGTACGGGCGGGTTCACGCAAGTGTTGCTGGAGCGCGGCGCTGTGCGGGTGTTTGCCGTGGATGTGGGCAGCGGGCAGTTGGCGCCCTGCTTGGCCGAAGACCCGCGCGTGGTGAATCTGGAACAATGCGACGCGCGCATGGCACGGCAGCGCGTAGGCGCCCCCGTGGATTTTTTGTGCGCGGATGTTTCGTTTATTTCGCTGCGGCTGCTCTACCCCCGCCTGTTGGAGCTGCTTGGGGACGCGGGGCAGGCGGTGTGCCTTCTAAAACCGCAGTTTGAGGCGGGGCCAAGAGACGTGGGCAAAGGCGGCTTAGTCAAAGATGTGCAGGTGCACACGCGTGTGTTGGCAGAAGCATTTGCTGCGGCGCAGGGAGCGGGTTTTTGCGTGTGCGGTGCGGTGCACTCACCCATTGCGGGTGGGGAGGGCAATATCGAATACCTGCTGCACCTGCGCAAAGGCGCGGCGCAGGCAGCTTTTGATAGATCGAGGGCGGCGCAAATTGCGCGCAATGCCCGGGAGGCGTTTGGATGAAGCGAATCGCGGTGGTTTGGAACGAAAAAAAGCCGGATGCGCTGGCGCTGGCGCAGGCGGTTTGCGCACAACTGGCGCAGGTGGGTCTGCAAGCCCACATGCTTGCTCTTGCGTCCTTCAACGAAGCGGCCCTTGCGGCGTGCGACGCGCTGCTGGCCGTGGGCGGCGACGGCACGATTTTGCACGCGGTGCACCAGGCGCTGCCGCTGCAAAAGCCGGTGCTGGGCCTAAACGGCGGGCGGCTGGGTTTTTTGGCGGGGCTGGAGCAGGATGAGTTGCCGTTGCTGGCCAGGCTGCGCACAGAAGAATTTGCGCTTGACAGGCGCATGCTGCTGGAAGCGCGCGTGCTGGCGGACACGCGCTGTGTGGCGCGGGCGCTTTGCCTCAACGACGCGGTGATTTCGCGCAGCAAAGCTGTCGGCGTAGCGGAACTGCCGGTGGAGTGCGGCGGGCACCGGCTGGAATACCGGGGCGACGGGGTGATTTTCGCAACGCCAACGGGTTCCACGGCCTATAATTTTTCGGCGGGCGGCCCGGTGGTGGACCCAAAAGTGGAGGGCGTTTTGCTCACGCCCATTTGCAACCACCTGCTGTTTTCGCGGTCGCTGTTCTTTGCGGCGCAAAGCCGTTTTGTGGTCGAAATCCCGCAAGAGGGTCTTGCGCTTACCTGCGACGCGGAGCCTTCGTTGGCGCTTTTCGGCGGCCAGCGAGTCGAAATTCGCCGCGCGGCGGAGGAAGCCTGTTTTATCCGGCTAAAAGAAAACCACTTTTTGGATGTGCTCAGCGGCAAGATGATGGCACGGCGCATTTAGAAACCCCTTGCAACCCCGTTGCCGCTTGCTTTTTTGGTGCGCTCGGCGGCATGTTGTGTCAATTTTTTTTGGAGGTGCGGGTCATGAAGTCAAGGCGGCAGGAGCTGATTTTGAGGGCGGCGGAGCACGGGAACGTGCACACGCAAGAGCAAATCCTGGAGTATCTGCAAAGCCATGGGGTGGCGGCGACGCAGGCCACGGTGTCGCGCGATATGCGGGTGCTGGGGCTCAAAAAAACCGTGGGCAAAGACGGCAAAACCACCTACGAACTGCGCGAGACAGCGGAAGCGGAAGCTTTGGCTTTGGCCCGGCGACGGCGCGCGCTGATTGCCGACGCGCTGCTCTCGGTGGATGGCGCAGGGCACATGGTGTGTGTCCATTGCAGCCCGGGCATGGCGCAGGGTGCCTGTGCCGCGCTGGACGCCATGCCCCCCGCGGGCGTTGTAGGCTCTCTTGCGGGGGAGGACACCATTTTTTTGCTGTGCCGCACGGCGGAGGACACGCGCGCGGTACAAGAAGAAATTTTGCGCCTGGCAAAACAAGACCTTTAAATCGCGCCAAAACGCCTTGCGTCCGAACACTTTCGCTCTCGCGAAGAAATTTTGTGCCTGGCAAAGTTAGATCGCGCCAAAACGCCTTGCGTCTGAACACTTTCGCTCTCGCACCGCGTCTGTTGATTACTACACCGTACGTCTTCATTTGAGGGATTTTTATGCTGCACAGTTTAACCATCGAAAACATCGCTGTAATCAAGCGCGCACAGCTGGAGCTGCCGGAAGGCGCCGGCTTTATCGCTATAACCGGCGAGACCGGCGCGGGCAAGTCCATCGTGATTGACGCGCTCCACGCGGTGCTTGGCGAGCGCACCAGCCGTGATTTGATTCGCACTGGGGCCGAAAGTGCCCGGGTGACGGCCCAGTTTTTTTGCGAAGACAGTGCGTTGCGCGCGCTGTTGGACGAGATGGATTTGCCCGCGGAGGAAGACGGCACATTGGTGCTCCACCGGGCAATTACGCAGACGGGCAAAAATAGCTGCCGGGTCAACGGGCTGCCGGTGCCGGTGGCGTCGCTCAAAAAAATCGGTCAGCTGCTGGTGCATATCCACGGGCAATACGACAACCAGGCACTGCTAGACCCCGCGCGGCACCTGGATTTCATCGACGCCGTGGCGGAAAACGAGGGGCTGCGCGAGGAATACGCGGCGGCCTACCACGCCCTGCGCTCCCTACAAAAAGAACAAAACACGCTGCAAATGGACGAAAACGAGAAGGCCCGGCGGCTCGACATGCTGCGGCACCAGGTTGCAGAGCTGGAGGAGGCGGAAATTGTGCCCGGCGATCAGACACAGCTGCGCCAGCGCCGCGAAGTGATGCGCAACAGCGAAAAAATCATCGGCGCGCTGCAAGAAGCCTGCCAGGCGCTTGCAGGGGCAGACGACGGCGAAGGCGCGAGCGGTTTGGCCTTTGGCGCGGCGGCGGCACTGGAGCGTGCGGCGGACTTTTTGCCAGACGCGCAGGGGTTGTGCGACGGCGTGCGCGGCGCGGCTTACGAGCTGGAGGAGAGCGCCGCCGAGCTGCGTTCCTTGCTCGAGACAGTGGCGTTTGACCCGGCAGAAGCCGACGCGGTGGAGCGGCGGCTGGATGTGTATTATCGCCTGGGCCGCAAATATGGCACAGAGGAAGATGACATGCTGGCCTTTTTGGCACACGCCCGCGCGGAGGAAGCGTCCATCACCCGAAGCGACGCGCGCATTGCGGCGCTGGAGGAGGAAATTGCGACGCAAAAAGCGGCCACCATCGCGCTTGCCAGGCAGCTCTCAAAAACCCGGCGAGAGGCCGGCATGCGCTTTGCGGCACGTGTGCGCGAGGAGTTGGCGGGGCTAGACATGCCCCACGCGGTGCTGGAAGTGCAAACCGAAAAAGTGCCGCTCACAGCCCAGGGCGGCGAACGGCTCGAATTTTTATTTTCGGCCAACGCGGGCGAAAACGGCAACCCAAAACCCCTGGCCAAAATCGCCTCGGGCGGCGAAATCTCGCGCGTAATGCTGGCTATCAAGGCGGTGCTAGCAAAAAAAGACACGACCGGCACGCTGATTTTTGATGAAATCGACGCCGGGGTCAGCGGCCGCGCGGCCGAAAAAATTGGGCTGAAGCTGCGGCAGGTGGCCTGTGGCCGTCAGGTGATTTGCGTGACGCACTTGGCGCAGATTGCCGCGCTGGCCAAAACGCACCTGTTCATCCAAAAATCCGTTGCAGAAGGCGAAACGCAAACCAAAATCACACTGTTGGCGCGGGAGGCGCGGGTGGAAGAAATTGCCCGCATCATGGGCGGCACACAGCGCACAGCAGCGCAGCTGGCCGCGGCGGCCGAAATGCTGGGCTTTGCCTAGGGCACAACAAAAGGTCGCACACCACGCCACATCTGTTTAGGGCGTGTTGACACTATCCGAAATGTCCAGATTTTGAGCGGATTTTTTGCCGGGCAAGGCAATTTTTTTACAGTCATACTTTCGTATTACAAAAAAATTAACGCAGAACGGCGGAAAATCCGCCAGAAGATGGGCGTTGAGCGTTAGTGTCAACACGCCCTAGATACCACTGCACAATCAAGGAGGAACAACATGAAACACAGGCGTTTTTGTGCGGTTTGCACCGCAATTGCCCTCTTGCTTTCTGTGCTGCTATTGGGCGGTGCAGGCCTGCAAAAAGGGCAAATTTATGTCAACGGCACCGCGTTCGACGGCAGCTTTCGCGAGGCGGTGGCGCAAGCCATACCCGGCGGCACAGTGGAAATTGAGGGCACGGTTTACACTCGGCCCGTGGGCTGGGATGTGCCGGACAAGACAATGCTCGTGGTGGAAAATGTGACAATTGAAGGAAGGGGCGCCAACGCGCGCCTGCAATTGGAGCCGTTCTATTTTGATGATTACAGCAACAAAACAGACGTACTCACCATCAGGGGCGACAACGTGACGGTGCGGAACTTGCACATCAACGCCGGGCTGCGGGTGGATTTTCCGCTGCGGGTGTTTGGCGACAATGTGCTGGTGGAGGATGTCACCTGCGTTGGCGGGTTGCGGGGCGCGGTGAATATCTTGGCCCTGTGGTCGCCAGAAAAAACCCAGACCTACCGGCGTGTGCGGGCCGAAAGCAGCGTGCAGGGCGGGTTCTATTTTGACGACGACATTGACTGCACCGGGCTAACGTTGGAGGGCTGTGTCACACGCGGCAACTTGCGGGTGGGCGTGCTGGTGCGCAACAGCTACAACGCCGTGCAGAGGCTCGATTTGAGCGGCATTGCCTGCGAAGAGGGCGTTTGGGCCATCGAAGACCGCGTTACCGGCACCATCGGCGGCGCCCCTCGTGCCGATATTTCGATTTTGGCGGGGCCAAAGAACACCGACGGCGAACCAATCCCGCTCGATCGCGCCCGCTATATTCCGTTCATTGAGGGCGATAGTTACCGGCATTATCGCTTTGGTATGGCGAAGGACGACGGCTCCTACGGAACAATTACGACCAACCGCTACGGCTTCGACGTGACGCTGGGGTATTCTTTGCTGCAAAGCGACGCGGCCGCCGGCGATGCGCTGGAGGGTGACGTTCTTTCCATTCCACAGCCCGCCGCGAAGGATTATTTTGGCCTTGTTGGGGCGTTTTGCCGTTATGCCGCCGACAGCCTTTGGTTGGCGCTGCAAATTTGGGTGCCTGCGGTCTATTTTTAAAACATCGCCTTCGCTTTTGCAAAACCGGCAGTGGCCACCCGCCCTGCAATCACCGTTCCCACGCCACGCGGATACGCTAACAGCCTGATTGTCAATGCCTTCTGCCGCGCGTGTGATTCGCGCGGCGCGGCGTTGCCTCTGTCGTTGCCACAGAACGCGATTGCCTTGCGTTCTGCCGCAGCGGCACAACCTCAAAATCCTGCATAGGATACGGGTGCTCCTCCACGCGGGGGAGGGGCGCCTTAATCAGCTTCTCAATGTCCTTCAGAAGCGAAAGTTCATTATAATCACAAAATGATATTGCGATGCCGCTGGCCCCGGAACGGCCGGTGCGGCCAATTCTGTGCACATACGTTTCGGCCGGTGCGGGCAAATCAAAGTTGAACACATAGGGCAAGTCGTCAATATCAATGCCGCGCGCGGCAATGTCCGTGGCAACCAAAACCTGAATTTTTCCTGCTTTAAAGGAACGCAACGCGTCCTGACGGGCGTTTTGCGATTTATTGCCATGAATCGCCCTGCCGTTAATACCCGCTTTTTCGAGCAGTCGTTGAATTTTGTCAGCACCATGCTTCGTGCGCGAAAACACCAGCGCCGACGCAATATTTTTTTCGTGAATTAAATCAACCAGCAGACGGCCTTTGTTCGCTTTGTCCACCAGATAAAGGGTTTGGTCAATCAAATCAACGGTGGACGACACCGGTGTGACGGCAATCGTCACATAGTCGTGCAGAATACTATCCACCAGCGTCGAAATTTCTTTGGGGATTGTGGCCGAAAACAGCAGTGTTTGCCGTTCGTCGGGCAGTTTTGTGAGCACTTTTTTCACATCGTTAATAAATCCCATGTCCAGCATGCGGTCCGCTTCATCCAACACCAAAAAAGAAATATTGTGCAAATCGCACAATTTTTGCCCAATGAGGTCATTCAAACGCCCAGGCGTTGCAACCAAAATGTCAATCCCCTGCCGCAGCGCTTCCACCTGCCGGTTTTGCGAAACACCGCCAAAAATCGCCGTTGTTTTTAGCCCGGTATGTCTGCCATACGCCTGAAAACTCTCGGCGATTTGCAGTGCCAACTCCCTCGTCGGCGCTAGGATCAAGGCTTTGAGTTTTCGTTTCCCCGGCGCAGGGCCGCCCTGCAGATATAATTTTTGCAAAATAGGCATCGCAAACGCGGCGGTTTTGCCCGTCCCGGTTTGCGCGCACCCAAACATGTCTTTGCCCGCCAGCAGCGGGGGAATCGCCTGTGCCTGAATAGGTGACGGCGTTTCATACCCCTCCTCGGCAATGGCTTTTAGAATCGGGGCAATCAGCCCCAGTTCTTTGAATTTGCTTTCAGTTTTCAATGATTGTACTCTCCATTTAAATTTTGTAGGGACGCAGCCGCGCTACGCCCCCACAAATTGTTTTTACACGATCAGCAGTTGCTTGATTTGCGCCAGACGCGCCCTTGCGGCAGGCACACCGGCCTTGCTTTGGATACCCAATGCGCGGAATAGTATCACAAAGTCCTCTTCCGGAAGTTCGCTGTCCGCAATCGGCGGTTCCGGCGGGGCAATTGTCTCCTCGGGCGCAACAGGTTTTGGTTTTTCGACGGGTTTTGCGGCGTAGGGTTCTTTTTGCTTGTTAGGCAATTCCGTGCTCGCCACCAGCTTCTGGTAGCCGTGCTTCAGCAGCAGTGCGCGCGCTTGCGCGTCCTCATATTTGCCCGGGTCGTCCGCTTCGCCAGTCAAATACAGAGGGTTCAGGTTCAGGCTCTGCGCCAGCGCCAGCGCCATCTTCACAGAAATGCCGCCGGTATTATAAACCCGATACACCGTTTGTGCCGAAACGTCGGCCAGTCGGCGCGCAGTCTGTTTCTGCGCGACTTTTGCCGCCTTCCACACCTGCGCGACACGCACTTTCGTTTTTTCGCTGTCTACGCTGACATTTGTCCTCTTTACTTGTTTCAATTGCTCCGAAGTAAGCATAGTTCGTCCTCCTAATGTGTATAATAAATAATCTACTATTACTATAGTATCACACTTTACGGGGTTTGTCAACAAAAATATTGCGGTGGAGCGTTTTTAAGCACTCCACCGCATGGTTTTAATGCATAACGATTAGGATTTTAGAATGACATCCAAATCCAGCCAAACAAAACGATACAAAGGAACCAGTTGATTCCGGTATCTTCCCACTTTGTTGTTTTGCCAAACAAGCTGATATATTTTTTGGCGTTGGTGTTGTCGCCACTGGGGTTGCCTGAACCATCACCGGGGTTGTCGCCACTGGGGTTGCTTGAACCATCACCGGGGTTGTCGTCGCCATCGTCGTTGGGTTCCGTCTCTGGAGCTGGCTCCGGGCTGTCGTTTTGGGCGGGAGGCTCGAAATCTGTTGTGAAGGTGAAGGACTTCGTCTCGCCGCCTTGGGTGTAAGATGCTGTCACTGTGTTGCCGTTGACCGCATAAACCACCTCGTTGGCCGCCGGAATGATCACGTCGCCATTGCTCAGAGTCGCCCGCAGCAGAATCGCATCGGCCGGGATACCCTCGCCCTCGACCAGACCTTTGGAAATCTCAAGCACTTCCAGAGCCACAGGGGTCACGGGGGTTAGCTCCACCTCCAGCACATCGAAGCAGTCGTCCTTGATGACCACAATTTTGTTCTTATTCACGTTTGCGGGGTCGTCGATATCAAAGTTATAAATCAGCTTAAAGCCGGTATACACCGTGGCGCTGGTGCCATCTGTGTAGCGCTCTTTCACAACGATATCCGTCAATTTTTTGTCGCTGCTCAACGTGACCGCACCATACGCCGGATACACCTTTGTGGAAGCAGCCTTATCGATCGAAATGCCAGCCACCTTCTTTTGGAGGTAGGGGATGGTATTGGGGTCAATTTTCCAGTAGGAGTTGAAGTCTTGCGCGGTGTTGTCGGTGTAGGTCTTCTTGGTCCTAAACGCCGTGTCGTCCACACCAAAGGCGTAGTTGCCATTGACATCGCTGTCGCCGTTCTTATAGATGTTGCCGCTGCCCGAGAGGGCCTCATTCACCCTGCCAACAACATAGCCCTTCAGCTCGCCCACAATCAGTGCGCCAATTTGGCTGTTGAAGATGCTGGTGTTGGTGGCATTGCCGCTGATTTTTTCGCCCACGATGCCACCGGCGACACCATTTGCCTTGATCGTGCCGGTATTCTGGCAATCTTGCACCTGCAAATAACCGCGGGTCAGGCCGATGATTCCGCCCGAACGGCTTGCATCCATGGATTTGTAGTAATGCGACGGGTCAGCTTTGGTCGCGTTAAACCTCCAGCCCTTGGCGGTGTTGGTGACGTTGCCTTGGTTTGAAGTAAAGCGAATGACCACATTCTGGCTACTACCGTCGTTGGCGCCAACAATGCCGCCGGCCGCCACTACCGCGTCCTTGTGCTCAGAAAGCAATGCTTGTTTGTAGGGTTCGCCCCAGCTATCCGTCTTATAGATGGTGCTGGTCGCATTGACTGTGCCGTAGTTGGTGCTGTTGGTGATAACGGCGCCGCCCTTGGCTGTGCCGGCAAAGCCGCCTACCGCACCCTTGTTCACCGTGCCCTCCGAGGTCACGTTGATGCGGTTGATACAGTTATAGATTTCACCGCCATCCATAATCCCCGCAAAACCGCCCACGTTGTCGGCGCCTTTCACGGTGCCTTCAAGGCGCAGGCCTTTGATGGTCGCACCTTTCAGTTCGCCAAAGAAGCCCACGACGCTGCCGCGGTTCGTGTTGGAGATATTCACGCCTTTAATCGCATAGCCCTGGCCGTCGAAGGTGCCGCTAAAGCCATTGATGGGGCTCTGGGTGCCGGTCAGCACGATTTCGCCGGTCAAATAATAGGTCTTGCTGCTGTTGTTCAGCTGGCTCAGCTCTGCCGCCGAAGAGATGGGCGTGCCATACTTCGTGGGCAGTTCGGTGGTGCGGGAATAATACACCGCATCCTGGAAGAACGTGTCGTTGATTTCGTTGGCTTTTTGGTAGTAAGCGCGCATCAGTTGGGCCTTGCGGGCGGTGTTGCCCGGAGGCAGCAGGTCCCACAGCGGCGCCACGCTCAGGTTGCCGTTGGCAATGATGCCCGCGTTGTCTTCCTTCACGCCTTTGGCCCAGTCTTCAATCTTTTTCTCCACCAGCGCGGGATTCTCCTTGAACACCTGTGCCGAGGAAAATCCGGGCCCGCCAATGGTGCCGGTGCTGGTATTAAACGTGACATTCTCGCTTTTCCAGGTCTTGGTCACTTCCTGGATATCCTGAATGATCGTTTCGGTTTTAACATCCACGATTTTGCCGATTGAACCGACGCTGATTGGGATCGTGTGCTTCATGTCTTCGTTTTCGGTGAGCTTAAGGGAAGTGTTGGTGGTGGACGCGCGGGCGTTCAGCTCCAGCGTGCCGCCAATGTCGCAACCCAGCACCACATGGGTGCCGTAGTTCTTGAAGAGCTCGTCGGGGTCTGCATTAAGCAGAGCATTCGACGCGCTGTCACTCAGGTTCTCTTGCAGCAGCCCCACATTGCCGGGATAAATCCCCACCAACTGCTGGTTGGCCAGCGTCTGGCGGTACTGGTAGTTGTAGAAGAACTCGTTGGTATAAACGTGCTCCTCGCTGGTGGTTGCGTGTTTGTAGTTGAGGTTGTAGCCCACCTTTGCGGTAATGCCATAGAAGGTGGCCGCCACGCCAAGCTCAAATTTAATGTTGCGGGCGTTGGCCTGTGCGGTTAAAAAGTCGGAAATGTTTGTGCCCGTGGAAAGGTATCCGTCGCTTGTAGTGTTTGGGCTTTGTTTGGCCTGGAATTTGGCGCCGTCTTTCCAAAGCCATTGCCCCCGCGCCGAGTAGGGGTTTTCCGAGAACGCATTCACTGTGGTTGCCAGACGGGAGGTTTCTTTGCTGATGTCAACCGTTTCTCCCGTGTTCGCGGCTAGTGTGAGCGGAATCGCGGTCATCATAAGCAGGGCTGCCACAACAATCGCGATCGTCTTACGGACGGGTTTGCGCATGTTTCTTCACTCCTTCATAGAATTGGGTCAAACGATTCTGCTATGGTCTCCTTTTTATTATATCATAGAATGTTCACGCTTGCAAGCAATTTTTTGGCAAAAATTCATTTTTTTTCGAATTCTTTTGTAGCACATCGCACAAAAAATTTTATTGTACAAAAGCGCTAAACCGAACGGAATACAGCGCCGCTTTCTTGTCAGATATGAAAACCGCAGCTTCTTTCATAACGTCCCCCGCACCCGAAGGTGGCAGGGCAGCAACTCCCCCACCCCCGAAGGCGGCATTAAAAAACCCGGCGCAATTTTCATGCGCCGGGGTGGGGGGGTTATTCGTCGTCTTTGCGCTTGCGCACTGTCACAATTACGCAGCCGGTAACCGCTGCGCCAAGCAACACTGCCGCGATGATCGCAACGGTGTAATTCTCGCCCGTGGGCGGTGGCGGGTTGTAGCCGCCCGGCACCAAACCTTGGTTGCCCGAATAACTCGGGTCATTGCCGGGGTACTGCGGGTCGGTCGGGTCGCTGCGGTTGGGGCAGCTGGCACAGCCACAGGGTCCGCTGCCGTCGCACGTGCCGCAGTCGCAGTTATAAATGACAATCACGTTCGTCAGGTTGTTATAGACATCGCCGCCGCTGCTGCCGCTGTCAATCACCACCGGGATAATCACGGGCGGCGTGGGCAGCGCGTGCCAGTGGGCATAGAGCACATGCGCGGACGAGGTCTTCACGGGCACGTAGTCTTCGATGAGGAAACCGCCCTCTTCGTCGGTGTACCAGCCAACAAACACGTAGCCGGGCCGCACCGGCAGCGGCAGGGTGCCATAGGGCTGGTCGAATGCGACACTCTTCATGCCGGGGGCCACCGTGCCGCGCACCGGGTCAAAGATCACCTTCAAATCGGTCAGCGCCTGCCACTGGGCATAAACTTTGTGGCTTTCTGGGTTTGTGACTTCCGTTTTGGCGTTGATCCACTGGCCTTTATCCTTTTCGGCGTCGGGCGCGGTGTACCAGCCAAGGAACTTGTAGCCGTCGCGGAGAGGAGCAGGCAGCGCACCATAGGCCAGCGCGAAGACGACTTCTTTCTCGGCTGGGTCAACCTTGCCGCCTTGCGGCACAAAAGCCACCTTGATGGACGCGCCTTCCATGCGGGCATAGAGTGTGTGGTCTTTCGGGTTCTTAACAATATCCGCTTCTGTCACCAGATTTCCACCGCTGGGCGCATCGTACCAACCCTTAAAAACGTAACCGGGCACATAATAGTCGGTGCCGGGCACGCTCGGGTCGGGCAA
This sequence comes from Oscillospiraceae bacterium, assembly GCA_031283835.1. Classification (GTDB taxonomy): domain Bacteria; phylum Bacillota; class Clostridia; order Oscillospirales; family Acutalibacteraceae; genus WRMQ01. The sequence goes on along the minus strand of JAITBA010000045.1, from coordinate 4,107 downwards.
GCTGCCATAGGGCGCATCGAAGGCAACGGTTCTTTGCGGCGGGTTCGGGCCCACAGGGTTCACAAAGCTGAGGATGATCTCGCTGTCAGGTCTCCACGCGGCATAGAGTGTGTGCGCGCTTTCGGAGGACAGATACCATTCATCAGCGTTCTTGTCCGTGAAGTGCGGCGGCGTACCGTCCTCGTGCTTGCTGTCGCCCTTGATGCGGTCGCTCTCCCGCCTGGTTTTCGCTGCTTCCTCCGAAGTGTACCAGCCATCGAAGTTGTAGCCGTCGCGAGTCGGAACCACATCGCCCAACAACACAGGGCTAGCATATTGTAGGTTTTCCGTGTAGTACAGCTGCTCATGGGTCAGTTTCAGTGACCAATTGGACTTCTCTGCCCCTGTGTAGCTGTAGGTGTTCCCGCCATAGGTGATGGCGATGGTGTCGTCATCTTCATAGGTCGGGTGCAGGTTCACGGCCTGGCCCGCGTTTTGCGGCTGGAAGTGCGCATACAAGTTGATCAGGTTATCATCCGGGTCGGGCAGATACACAGGAGTGTCTTCTGTAATCTGCTCCAATACATCTTGCGGTGACAGCGGGGGGTCGTTTTCGCCGAACTTGTGCCGTTCCAGGAACCAGCCCTCGAAGCTGTAGCCGGGCAGCTGTGCCACGGGCAGCCGCAGGTCATACCAGTCAGCCAAGTTGCCGGTGCCCGAAATAGTCGGCATATCCGCTTGCTCCTTTGGATAGGGGAACAACCAGTTCACTTCGCTTGGGTGCTGATCGTCGTAGCCATAGAACCCGTCCACCGTCACGCGGTACTGCACAGGCACAGCACCGGGGCCATCAAGCACGGCTGTGGGGTTATTGGTGCGGTCTTCATTGGCCAGCGCAACGGTGCTAAACAGCAGCGAATAGGGCTCGTAGAGGAAGTTGACCGTCACGCCGTATTTCTCAGGCTCCCAATGGGCAAACAAGGTGAGCACCACGCCGCCCTTTTTGTATTGGTTGATGCTGGTTAGGAAGAACTCTTCGTCCTTATTCTGGAAGCCGCTGAGGCTGATGGTGGTGGAATTTTCGCGAACAACGCTCTCGTGAATAAAGCTCTGGGGTTCCACGTCGTCGGCGTCTTCCACCAGCCACTGGCTGTCCTCCTCAGCGCGGAATACCTGCCGCCGGGTGTGCCAGCCCAAGAATTTGTAGCCCTTGCGCACCGGTTCGGGCAGCAAACGCTTGGGTCGCAAGCTGCCATAGGTGTCGCCCGCCGTCACGTCCCAGGTGAGCACATCGCCCTTGTCGTCTTTAATCAGGGTTTCGGTGTAGTCAACCGCGACGGCGCGGGTCTTGTTCTGCTCATCGAACCGCAGTTGCACTTGCACGCGGGGGGCCCACTTGGCATAAAGAGTAATCACGTTGCTCTCGGGGGCCGGGGTCACAAAATCCGCAGCCGTCACCTGGTTGACAAGGGTTTCATCCAGGTACCAGCCCTCCAGAACGAAGCCCGGGCGGGTCGAAAGGCTCACACCAACCAGTGCGCCATAGGCCTCGCCTGCCGTGGCGGTGACTTTTTCCACCGGCGTGCCGTTGTTTGTTTCATAGAGAATCGTCACACCGCCTGTGATCGCCTTCCACACAGCCTTGAAGTAAATCTCGCGGCTCTCGTACGAAGGCTGAATCACTTCGTCATTGTTGTTGCCGTCGTAGGTTGCCACCGGAGTAGTCAGGTCGTCGCCGTTGTAGCGTTCCCAGCCCTTGAATGCGTAGCCCGCGCGCGCGGTGTGGGGCGTGATGCTTTCGCTGTCTCTAACGCCGAAGTCGAACTCGAAACTCTTGGGGAAGGAATCGCTATACTTCGCGCCCGCCTGCACGGGATATTCCGTGCGCAGCAACGCTGTGCCGCCATTCACGTCGAACTTAAGCAACACCGCATTGTCGGGGTCAATTTGCGGATCCACTGCCTGCCACTGCGCGTTAAGCTGCACATGGAACACATTACTACTACTGTCCAGCGCGATGTTGGGCAGCAATTCCAGCGGCCGCCCGCTGAAGGTGTCCGTGAAGCGGGGGCTTACGGTGTAAAACCAGGTCTGACCCGCGGGCCAGCTGGTGGCGTTGTTCGCGGGCGCCACCTGGTTGCCGGCGGCATCCAGCGTGCGCAAATCACTGCTCGACCAGCCGATCAGCTCGTAGCCCGGGTTGATGAATTTTTTGCCGGGCGGGGCAAAGGCGGCATAGAGCACGTCGCCCGCGCGCTTGCGTTCGTCCTGGCTTTCGCTATCGTCCGTGAAGCGGTTGGCGCGCCAAGTGACCAGCACCGGGGTGCTCGCAATCTTCCACCGGGCCTTGAGGGTAATCAGCACATAGCTCTCCGTGTCCCCGCCGAATTGCACGGTCGGCGCGTCGGCGTGGGGCACCACCGGGTCGTCGCCTGTCACTTTTGCGTCGTCATAGTACCAGCCGTCGAATTCCCAACCGGCGCGCATCAGGTAGCCCGGTGCAAATTCATCTGCCGCCCATTTGCTATAGGGGCTGTCAATGGCGGGAATCGCACGGTCGTCCGCCGGGGTCACATTTTTGGTGGGGACCTGGCTGGTCGCGCTGTCGTTCTTGCGCACGCCACCCGCATAATCGTAGGCAATGGCTACGCTATTCAGAGCGGGCTGCCAGCGGGCATATAGCTCTTCCACCGCACTGGAGGGATCCCCGCTGAGCGTGTATTGCGGCTCAATCGGGCTGTTCTGATGGATCTGCGTGTTCTCGGCATAATTCGCTGTGGTGTACCAGCCGATGAACTCGTAACCCGCGCGGGTGAACAGCGGCAGGCCGTCTTTGTCGGGGAATTTCACATTGGAGTATTGCCACGCCTCCTGGAACAGAATGCCCGCGTCCAACCCATACCAGTTGATCATCGACTTCTTGTCGGAGCCTTCCACATAGAAACCGCCAACGCCGTGCCAATACACATCGGTGCCTTCATTAAGCGTTTTCCAGTGGGCATACACGCGGCGAACAGGGTCGACATTGGAACCCGCAGAGTCCGCGTTTTCCGCTTCCACAATATAATTAGCCCAGTCGCTAATCACCTCGCCGCCCACCGGCAGCGTGTACCAGTTCCCGTCCCAGCTGTACCCCGCCTTGGCGGTCGTGGGCGCTTCAAAGGTGCTGCCGTCGTTCACCTTGTTGCCTGCCGTCACCAGGGTATAGCTCTGGTCGCCGGGCATGCCGTCGGTCTTCAGCAGGTCTGGGGTTTCGCCGTCAGGCACAATGCCGCCTTGGGCATCGAAGATGAGCTTCACCTTATGGTTCGGGTCACGGTGCCACACGGCGTAGACAATCAGGTTCCGGCTGTTTTGCACTTGCAGCAGGTTATCCACGTTCCAAGTCTTCACCGGTTTGCCCGATTTTGTGATGTCACCCCACACATTTTCTTCCCAGTTGAGACTCGCCGTCTTCTTTGCAGCGGGATCGAAGCTGGCCCAACCGGCAAAGATGTAGCCCGCGCGGGTCGGTGCTCCCAGTGTGGTGCTGCTCTCGTCGAGAAGATAGGTTTCAATCTCCCTATCAATCTCGATTGCTTCCATGGGCGTGCCGCCGCGCGTGTTGCGCGTGATGGTCACCTTATCCTGGCTCCATGTGCCATAAAGGTGCACTTCGAGCGATTCGCTGCTGGGCAACCACACGGTGTCGTTGCGGTGCAGCACGGCAAAGGTGTTTTCGGGGTAATTCACATCCCGGTTGTCACCCTCACCGTGGTTGCGCACCAGCACACGTTCGCTGGTCATTTTGTCAATAATTTCCACTTTCCAGCCCTGCCATGTCCAGCCGGCGCAGGTGCCCGCCAAATCCCAGCGTTGCGGCGTGGAGTCCAAATCGGGCAGCAGCTCACGGTACGTCATCAAATCGGCCGTGGCCGGGTAGCCCAAGGTGTTGTAGTTGCCCTGGAGAATCCGGGCATATTCCGGCGAATTCTCCACTTGGTCATAGGGGTGGAAGAAAACCTTTGCGCTGCCCTCCTGCCCTGCCGGGACTGGCGTCCAGTGCTTATACAAGGTGATTTCCGGTTTATCCGGCAGGCAGTCGGCGTCGGTTTCGATGGCGCTCTTGCCGTTCACTGGCTGGCCGCC
>JAITBA010000195.1 GCA_031283835.1 Oscillospiraceae bacterium | reverse complement strand
AGCAGCGCCGAAAGCGCCAGCTTTTCGCCCGTCAGCAGCCACCACGGCGCGGGGGGCAAAAAAATCAGCAGCGCCCCGGCCCCGCCCAGCAGCGCCCCCGCCAGCAGCCGCCACTGTTTTGCCTGCACCGCCGAAACGAAAGCGCCGGTTGTCAGCAACAGGTAGGTGACGAAAATATTGATCGCCACCAGCACATCTATGTAGATCACCTCAGACAAAAAAGCACCCCTCCACCATATCTCCCCGCGCGGGAGGTTTTGAAAGGATGCTTTTATTATACTGTTTGACCCCTGCACTTTTTTGTCACATTCGGTGGCCAAAAATAATTTTGGCTTGTCCGCTGTGCGCAACAAAAAATGTCTCGAAAATTTGTCTGTATTTTTACTGCGGAATCGTATCGGTCGCGCGTTTGAAGCCGAACACTGCCAGCGGCAAATTTGCAGCCAGAGCAACCACATAGAGCGCGGTGAGGTAGCCGTGGGGCAGGGAGAGGAACCAGGTAACCACCGCGGCGGGGATGGTTAAAAAGGCAAGCACCTGCAGCACGCGCACCAGCCAAATCAGCTTTTTTTCACTGTATTCCAGCGACAGCAAAATTCCCACCAACGCAAGCGCCGCAGGCGTCACCAGCAGCCCGGTGCGGTGGAACCCAAGCCAAAGCACCAGCCAGCCGGCCAACAGCAACAGGCCGATAATTAACAGCGCCCGACGCGCTATTTTTGTTTTGCTCATCAAGACCTGTCCTCCATGGCAATATATTCTTGCGGCGGCAACACGCTTTGGTAGGCCGGGCGAATGATTTTATCTTGGTTAATCAGCTCTTCCAGCCGGTGCGCGCTCCAGCCCACAATGCGCGCGATGGCAAACATGGGAGTATAAAGCTCCGCAGGAATGCCCAAAATGCGATAGACAAAGCCCGAATAGAAGTCCACGTTGGCGCTCACGCCCTTATATATGCGGCGTTTTTTGGCAATCACCTGGGGCGCAATGCGCTCCACCATGTCATAGAGCGCAAATTCGTCATGCTCGCCTTTTTCGTTGGCCAGCTGCTCGGTGAATTGCTTAAACAGGTCGGCACGCGGGTCGCTCAAAGAATACACCGCGTGGCCCATGCCATAGATTAAGCCCTTCTGGTCAAAGGTTTCTTTGGCCAACAGTTTTTCGAGGTAGGCGCGCACTTCGTCTTCGTCTTTTAAATCGCCCACATTGCGCTTTAAGTCTTCAAACATCTGCACCACTTTGATGTTTGCGCCGCCGTGCTTGGGCCCCTTCAGGCTGCCAAGGGCCGAGGCGATGGTGCTATAAGTATCGGTGCCGGAGGACGACACCACGTGGGTGGTGAAGGTGGAGTTGTTGCCGCCGCCGTGTTCCATGTGCAGCACCAGCGCCAGGTCGAGGATTTTTGCCTCGAGGGGCGTGTAGGTTTTGTCGGGTCGCAGCAGGCGCAGCACGTTTTCGGCTGTCGAAAGCAAAGGATCCGCCCTGTGGATATATAGGCTGTCGTCGCACTCATAATGGTTGTAGCAATGGTAGCCATACACCGCCAGCAGCGGGAAAATGCTTGTTAGGTGCAGGCACTGGCGCAGCACGTTGGGGATGCTCACATCGTCGCACTGCCGGTCGTAGGCCCCAATGGTAAGCACACTGCGCGAAAGCAGGTTCATCATGTCTTGCCGGGGGGCTTTCATAATTACATCCCGCACAAAGTGCGCGGGCAACTGCCGCATTTGCGCCAGCAGTTCGTGGAACGACCCCAACGCCGCGCCGTCGGGTAAATCGCCAAACAGCAGCAGGTAGGCCACTTCTTCGAAGCCGTAGCGCCCGGCGGACAAAAAGCCGTCGCACAGTTGCTTGACGTCGATCCCGCGGTAGCGCAGCACGCCCTGACAGGGCAGTTTTTCGCCATTGATGGTTTTGAAAGAGGTGATGGTAGAAATCTGCGTCAGCCCCGCTTTAACGCCGTTCCCCTCCTTGTCGCGCAGGCCGCGCTGCACGTTGTTGGCTGCGTATAGCGTCGGGTCGATCTGATTTTTTTTGGCGCACAGCGCCGCCAGCGCATCAAAATTCCTGGTCATCGCTTGTCCCCTTTCGTGGCACAATTTTAAAACCTGTTCGGCATCACAGGTTCTTTAGGGTTTTATTATCGCATTTTTTTGCCGGATTGTAAAGGTCAAAATGCAAATATTCACAAAAAATACATGGAAATAACAACATTGCAAGCCGCCAAACACCCCTTTTTAAAGAAGTTCGACGGCTTTTGACAAAAAATCGCGTTGCAAAGCCCTGCGTTGATTCTTAAGAAAACGCGTTATCATAGGCGGCGACAGGCGCGCCAAAGTACTGGGTGTATCGTTCCAGCAGGGCGTTCCAGGTGAGGATGCCCACATCGCCCGAAATGGGTTGCTGCGCGTAGCGCTGAAAAGCCATGACCGCGCTTTGCGTACCGGGGCCAAAAACGCCGTCCACCGTGACGGCAGGAAGGCCGGAAACGCGCTGCGCCAAGGCGCTCAGCCACGTTTGAATCTGCCGGACTTTGGCGCCGGTGTTGCCCGCCGAAAACGCGTAGTCGGGATAGATATTTTGCGCGGCACCGGCCGAAAGCGAGTTGTAGAGCTGGTTGTAGGCGTTGAGGAGCGTGTTGAATGTGCCGCGCCCCATAATGCCGTCGACCGTGAGCCCAAAGGTCTGCTGAAAGGCTTTGACGGCGGATTCGGTAGCCGAACCAAAAATGCCGTCGGCAACCACGCGGGGAATGGAACCGTAGAACTGCGCGACAAAATCAAGATAATACTGCACAGCGCGCACGTCATTGCCAATGTCGCCCTGGCGCAGGTTTGCGGCGTAGAGCGTGCCGGCTTCGCCGGTGCTTACGCCCTCAGAATCCAGTTCGTTAAGGCGCTTGACAGAATTATAAATTGCCACCATGCGGCTCCAGGTTTCGTCGCCCACAATGCCGTCCACCATCAGGCCAAAGGTGCGCTGAAACCCCTTCACGGCGGCGTCTGTGGCAGCGTTAAACACCCCGGTATTCACCGTGGGCGCGGGCACGGCGGGGAAGGATTGTGAGATGCGGCGCAGCATTTTTTGCACGGTGCGTACTTCCTCCCCCGCGCTGCCTCGCCGCAACAACCGCCCGGGGTACGACGCACGCACATTGCCTTCCGGCGCGTTAAACACCAGATCCACGTCGTTACCATAGTAATATTGCAAAATTCTGTAGGGCGTATAGCCCTGGTTTGCCAGGTAATAACTCCCCCACTGCGAAAGCCCGCGGCACGTGGCGGTCGTGCCGTTGCAATAAGAAGAGAACATAGGCTCCACATGGCCGCGCCGCACGATGTAATCGTTGTACTGCTCCTCCACCAGCTTGCTGATGTTGGCGAATATGTCGCGCCCTTCCACAAATGCCTGGTCGTAGCTAGTGGAGGAGGAAATATCAAACGGGTAGCCTTGGGCGCGGTAATACTCTGTGTAGATGCGGTTGAGCGCAAAGGCGGTAATCACGTAGATATTTGCCCGCAGAGCCGCCTCGGGCCAGGTGGGGTATCCTTAAAGACGCTGTTTCGTTTTACCAAGGTCTTTGTAATAAATCGCAATCTCACGTCCGTTCATGTCCTGCACAGAGCCGTCGCCGATTTCGATACGGTCAATGAGAGCCCGGAGCATTTCGCGCGTAATCACCTCGGCTGAGGCGATTTTCTTTGCGATGGCGATGAATGACGCTAGGGCGTGATCTGCATTTATCGTCCGGTCATGCTCTTTTTGAAGCACTTCCAGATGTACGGACGTTTCATGCAGCTCTGCTTGATATTGCTCCACCATCGCAAAATATGACGCCTCCGGAATGCGCCCAAGCGCCTTATCCTCATACAGGTTACGCATAATAATAGTCAACTCGTTCAGACGTTTTTGCACCGTGCGCGTTTTGTCCAGGTCTGTTTTCTTCTGGCGCATGGCCGTCTGCTCAAGTGTTCGGGAAAGGGAAGTCTTTAGTTCTTCGTCGCTGATGTGGGCCTCTGAAATATGGCTGACAATATCCATGCGCACAATTTCGTACAGCACGTCTTCCC
>JAITBA010000098.1 GCA_031283835.1 Oscillospiraceae bacterium | reverse complement strand
TGAGCGCCACCACACCTGCGGTGAAGGCCACGGTGCAAAACGCGGCACAAAGATCCCGGGGGGCAAGGCGCAGGCGGCGCAGGCTGGTGCGTGTGCCCTCGCCCGTGTAGCAGCGGCTTTCCATGGCGCTGGCCAGCTCAGCCGCCCGCCGAAAAGCCGAAACGAACAGCGGCACCAGCACCGGCACAAATGCCCGAATACGCGCAAACAGGCTGCCGGTTTCAAAGTTGGCCCCCCGCGATTTTTGCGCGTTCATAATGCGCTCGGTTTCTTCAATCAGCGTGGGCACAAAGCGCAGCGCAAGCGTGAGCATCATTGCAAACACACCCACGGGCACCCGCAGCTTGGCCAGCGGCGAGAGCAGTCGCTCCAGCCCCAGGGTGAGCATGGACGGCGTTGTAGTATAGGTCAGCAGAGAGCTTACGGCAATCAGGCACAAAATGCGCGCCGAGGTGAACACCGCCGTAAACACCCCCTCCCGCGTAATCGTCAGCGTCCACTTCCACAAAGGCAATTCCACCAGCGGGTGCGCGTCCGCCCCGGCGGAATAAAAAATATTCAGCACAGAGGTGAACACCACCAAAAACACAATCGGCCGAAACGAGCGCAGCAGCATCCCCGCCGGCACCCGCGAAAGCACGCACAACGTCAAGGCCATCAGGGCCACCAGCCCCAGCGACCAAAAGTTGCGGCACACAAAGGCAACCACCATCAGCACCATGGTCAGCGCAAGCTTCAGCCGCGCGTCAAGCCGGTGCAAAACAGAGTTGCCGTTATAATATTGCCCGATGGTGATGTCTTTGAGCATGGGTTCTCCTCATACATTTTCGCACTAAAAAAAAGATTTCGCAATCTTCGCTCGTTCGTCAATTTTATAGCAATCTTGCCGCCTGCACCCGCCGCAGTTCCTCAATGGCCTCTTCCTGTGTGAACACCTCCCCCCGCACCGGCAGCCCCAATGCTTGCAGGCGCAAAAAAACCTTCGTCACGCTAGGAATCGAAAGCCCCATTTCGCGCAGTTCTTCGCCGCGCGCAAACACTTCGCGCACGGTGCCCAGCATGGCGGCGCGGCCATGGTGCAGCACCAGCACGCGGTCGGCCAGGCGCGCCGTTTCCTCCATGTTGTGGCTAATCAAAAGCACCGCGCGCCCCGTTTCGGCCCGGTAGCGCAAAATCATGCGCAGAATCTGCGCCTTGCCTCGGGGGTCCAGCCCGGCGGTGGGTTCGTCCAGCACCAGCACGTGCGGTTCCATGGCCATCACGCCCGCAATGGCCGCCCGCCGCTTTTCGCCCCCCGAAAGGTCAAACGGCGACTTAGGCCGATAGCTGTCGTCCAGCCCCACATAACCCAAGCTCTGCGTCACCCGCCGCTGGATTTCTGCCGCGGGCAAACCCATGTTCTTTGGCCCAAAGGCCACGTCCTTCTCCACAGTTTCCTCAAACAACTGGTATTCCGGGTACTGAAAACACAGCCCCACCCAAAACCGCGCCTCGCGCACGGCCTGTTTGCTTTCCCAAATATCTTTGCCGTCCACAAACACAGCCCCCGCCGTGGGCTTAAGCAGCCCGTTCAGGTGCTGCACCAGCGTGCTCTTGCCGCTGCCCGTGTGCCCAATAACGCACAGCAGTTCACCCGCCGCCACCGTCAGGCTAACCTCCTCCACGGCGGCTTCTTCGCCCTTTGTGCCGTTGCGATAACGGTGGGTGAGGTTTTTGGTTTCAATGGCGTTCATAAGCGCTCCTCACACAAAATTTTAAAAATCGCCTCCGCGCACTCCTCTTCTGTCAAAAGCCCCGCGGGCATTTGCGGCAACAGTTCGGTGCGCAGCGCCTGGGCCAGGCGGGCGGGGGCGGGCAGCTCCAGACCGGCGCGCGTCAGCACCTCCGTCTGGGCAAACACTTCGCCTGGCGTGCCTTGCAGCAGCAGCCGGCCCTCGTGCATCACCAGCACGCGGTCGGCCTGCACAGCCTCTTCCATAAAGTGCGTAATCAGCAGCACGGCAATGCCCCGCTCGCGGCGCAGACGCTCCACGGTGTCAAGCACCTCCTGCCGCCCGCGCGGGTCCAGCATGGCGGTCGATTCATCCAGCACCAGCACGTCGGTGCGCATCGCCAGCACCCCGGCAATGGCCACCCGCTGCTTTTGCCCCCCGCTGAGCTTGTGCGGTTCGCTCCGCCGGTGTTCAAACATCCCCACCGCCCGCAGCGCCTCGTCCACCCGCGCACGGATTTCCGCCTGGGGCACGCGCAGGTTCTCGGGCCCAAAGGCCACGTCGTCCTCCACAATCGCCGCAATAATCTGGTTGTCCGGGTTCTGAAACACCATCCCCACGCGCTTGCGCACGTCAAGAAGATTGTCCTCCGGCGATGTATCCAGCCCACCCACCAGCACGCGGCCTTCCTGGGGTGTCAGCAGCCCGTTGCACAGCCGCGCCAGGGTCGATTTCCCCGAACCGTTGTGCCCCAGCACCGCCACAAACTCCCCCGGTGCCACGCAAAATTGCAGCTCGCGCACCGCGGGCAAGCTCTCGTCGCCCTCCTCCGCCGGATAAGCGAAGGTGACGTTCTGGAATTCGATAATAGGGTTGGTCATAGGGGGTTCTCAATTCTTTTGTTGATGTGCAAAAAACGCAAATGCGCTCGCCCCGGGTTTCGGGGGAGGTCTCCCGCGCAACGTCATGCGGAACCGCTATACTCTCCCCGCCACACCGCCGTGCTCCCGCAGGGCAGCGAAAGGTCCGTGGCTTGGCATCGCAGACCAATTTCGTCGCAGACCACGGTGCCGCCCAGCAACGGCGTGAGCTTGCGCGCCAGGGCGTAGTGCATCACGGCGGGCGAAAGTTCGGCGCTGTAGCTGTTGAGCAAGAGCATGCCCCGGGGCTGCAGCAACCGCGCGCAAAGCGTCAGCAGGTTGTCAAGCTCCGCCGCCAGCTGCCAAACCTCGCCCCCGGGGCCGCGCCCATAGCTCGGCGGGTCCATCAAAATAATATCATAAAGATTCTCGCGGCGCACCTCGCGCTGGGCAAATTTCACGCAGTCCTCCACAATCCACCGCACGGGTCGGCTGCCAAGGCCACTGATTTCCGCGTTTTCGCGGGCGCGCAGCACCATGCCTTTCGCGGCGTCCACATGCGTCACGTGCGCCCCCGCCGCCAGGCACGCCAAGGTTGCTCCGCCGGTGTAGGCAAACAAATTCAGCACTCTGGGCCGCTGCGCTGCATCCTGGCTCTGGTTGTGCGCAAGGCCTGGCGCACAAAGCCGCCGCACCTCCCCCGCAAGCACCTCCCAGTTAACCGCCTGCTCGGGGAACAGCCCCGTGTGCTTGAATCCCATGGGCTTTAGCCCAAACAGCAGCGCGCCGTAGGCAACGCGCCACGGCGTTGGCATTTGTCGGTCAAATTCCCACTGGCCGCCGCCGCTGCTTGCGCGCACATAGCGGGCATGCGCCTCGCGCCACAGAGGGCTTTGCCGCCCACCCTTCCAAATCACCTGCGGGTCCGGCCGAATAAGGAGCACCTCCCCCCATCGTTCCAGCCGTTCCCCGTCGCTGCAATCCAGCAGGGCATAGTCACTCCAGTTCTCCGCAATGCGCATACATTCTCCTGCGTTGTTTTAAAAATTTAAAAGTTAAATTTAAATTTGCCGGTTACCGCTTTTCTAAGGCAGCATTCGTTCTTTTAGCACATAACCGCGTGCGCCGCGCTGCAGGGCGGTGACCCCGGTGCGGCACATTTCAAGGATATCGTACCCCCCCAGCATGCCCAAAAACGCGTCGATTTTTGAAGGCGTGCCGGTGAGTTCAAAAATCATGCTGCCCGGCGAAAGGTCGATAATTTTTGCTTTATAGATCAGCGAGATCTCACGCAGGGCGGCGCGGTTTTGGTCGTCGGCGGCCACTTTCACAAGCAGCAGCTCTCGCAGCACCCCCTGGGCTGGTTCCACCTCAAACACCGCCCGGGTTTCGAGCAGCTTCGCGCTTTGCTTAACAATTTGGTTCAGCTCCTCTCCGGCGCCGCTGGCCACAATAGTAATGCGCGAAAGAGAGGGCTCATCGGTAGCCGAAACGCTCAAGCTGTCAATATTAAACCCCCGGCGCCCAAACAGCGACGAAATCCGCGCCAGCACGCCGGCGTGGTTGTCCACAAGCACACTGATAACTTTGCGGGGCATAGGCATGTTCCTTTCTGTTGTTGCTCTTCAGTCCATCATCATGTCTTCAACGCTCCCCCCTGCGGGGATCATCGGCAGCACCTTTTCGTCTTTGTCAATCAGGCATTCAATCCAGCAGCAACGCGGCCCGTCGCCGCGCGCGTTGGCCAGAGCCTGCGCAAAAGCGGCTTCAAATTCCGCCGGGTTGGCACAGCGAAAGCCCGGCATGCCAAAGCCTTCGGCAAGCTTCACATAATCGCTTTTGCGCTGCGGGTCGGTGCAGGCATAACGGCCGCCATAAAAAACCGTCTGCCACTGCCGCACCATGCCCAGCACCGCGTTATTAAAAATCACCGTAATCACGGGGACGTTGTAACGCACGGCGGTGCAGGCCTCGTTCATGTTCATGTGCAGCGAGCCGTCGCTGGTGATATGCACGACCGGGCGCCCGCACGCCGCCAGTGCCGCGCCAATGGCCGCGCCGTAGCCAAAGCCCATGGTGCCCAAGCCCCCGCTCGTAAGAAAGTGCCGCGGCCGCAGGTGCCGGGCGTATTGCGCGGCCCACAGCTGGTGCTGGCCCACGTCGGTGACATAAATGGCGTCTTCGCCTGCCAGGCGGCTGATGCCGCGCATAATCTGGTGGGGTCGCAGGCGGGTCGCGTCGTCTTTTGGGCTGTAGTCATGGCTTTTCCACGCGGCAATCCGCTCTGCCCACGCCGGGCGGCGCTTTTCTTCCGTCAAGGGCAGCAGCTGCGCAAAAATTTCCTGCACGTCGCCCACAATCGAATCGTCCACACGCACATTTTTATCAATTTCGGCCGCGTCCACATCCACGTGAATTTTTTTTGCGTTCGGCGCAAACTTTGCCGGGTTCAGCGCCACGCGGTCGCTCAGCCGCGCACCCGCAATCAGCAGCACATCGGCCTCGTGCACCGCCTTGTTGGCGGTCAAGTTGCCGTGCATGCCAATCAGGCCCAGGTTGTGCGCCTCGTCGCAGCCCAGCACGCCCGCCGCCATCAGCGTGTGCGTGGCGGGAATATCCGCCTTTTGGCACAGCGCCAGCAGCAAATCGCCCGCCCCGGCCGCCTGCACCCCCCCGCCAAAATAAATCACCGGCTGCCTGGCGGCGTTAAGAACCTCCGCCACCCGCGCCACTGCCCGCGGCGAACCCGGCCGCTTTGCGGTGCCCGTGGCCAAAGGAAGGGGTGTATAGGCGCACGGCATGGCGCTAACGTCTTTGGGGATATCAATCAGCACAGGCCCTTTGCGGCCCTCTTGGGCAATGGCAAAGGCGGCGCGCACCACCCCGGCCAGCTCTTCCACGTGGCGCACAACAAAGTTGTGTTTTGTCACAGGCATGGTGATCCCCGCAATATAAACCTCCTGAAAGCTGTCGCGCCCAATCAGGCTTGTGCCCACGTTGCCGGTAATCGCCACCAGCGGCACGCTGTCCATAAAGGCCGTGGCAATGCCGGTGACGAGGTTTGTCGCGCCGGGGCCGCTGGTGGCCAGCACCACCCCGGTGCGCCCCGTGAGCCGCGCATACCCGTCGGCGGCATGAGAAGCGCCCTGCTCGTGCGCGGTGAGCACACACTGGAGTTTATCCTGGTACCGGTACAGCGCGTCAAAAATATTCAGCACCGCACCGCCGGGGTACCCAAAAATCCGCGTCACACCCTGCTCCAGCAAAAGCTCTACCAACAATTCCGAACCATTCATTGCAACACAATCTCCCATCGCAAAATTCGCGAACCCAACAACCCCCCTGCTAAGCTTCCAGCAGACGCAGGCTTTGCCGCAGCGCGGTTCGCTTTTCCTCCAACTGCCGGGCGCTTTGCCGCGCGCCTTCAATCACGTTGGCGGGGGCCTTGGTCCTAAAGTGCTCGTTGTCCAGCCGCGCCAGCACGCCCGTCAGCTGTTTTTCGGTGCTTTCCAGCTCTTTTTGCAGGCGCGCTTTTTCCGCCGCGGCGTCCGTCAAATCGCCCAGAGGGATGAAAATTTTGCAGCCGGCGGTCACCATTTGCACCGCGCCCTCCAGCACAAAATCCGGGGCCGCAAGCGTCACGTCCAAGGCGCCCGCCAAGCGGCAAAAAAACACCTCTGTTCCGCAAAACACGTCGCCGCCGCCGGCAATGATCACGTGGGCGCGTTTGCCGGGCGGCACGTTCATTTCGGCGCGCCGGTTGCGAATGGCACGAATCGCCTCCATCACGGCGCGCATTTTTTGCTCTTGCGCCGCAAAGCACAACTTCGCGTCATATTCCGGCCATTCCGAAACCATAACCGAACCGTCTGTGCCGGGCAGCGACTGCCAAATTTCCTCGGTAATAAACGGCATAAAAGGGTGCAGCAGCCGCAAAATACCCTTGAGCACAAACAACAGCACGGCATAATTTTTGCCCGCTTTGGCAAATTCAATGTACCAGTCGCAGTATTCGTCCCAGATGAAATCGTAGAGCTTTTGCGCCGCAAGACCCAGCTCAAATTTTTCAAGATTTTCTGTCACGGCCTGCACCGCGGCGTTATAGCGGCTAAGAATCCACTGGTCCTCCACCGCCGTGGTGTCAAGGCACACCGCCCCGTCAAACGCTTCCGGCAACTGCATTTTCACAAACCGCGCGGCGTTCCACAGCTTGTTGGCAAAGTTGCGGGCCGCCTCCGTTTTCTCGGTCATAAAGCGCATGTCGTTGCCCGGGCTGTTGCCAATGAGCAGCGAAAAGCGCAGCGCGTCGGCGCCGTATTGTTCAATAATTTCCAGAGGATCCACGCCGTTGCCCAGGGATTTGCTCATTTTGCGGCCCTGGGCGTCGCGTACCAGGCCGTGGATAAACACGGTGTCGAAGGGTGTTTGGTCCATGTGCGCACACCCGCTAAAGACCATGCGCGCCACCCAAAAGAAAATAATATCATAGGCGGTGACAAGCGTGTTTGTGGGATAAAAGTAGGCCAGGTCGTCGGTTTGCGCGGGCCAGCCAAGGGTACTAAAAGGCCACAGCGCCGAGCTAAACCACGTGTCGAGGGTGTCGGGGTCCTGCGTCACATGCGCGCCGCCGCAACGCGGGCAACAATCCACGCGCTCTCGCGAAACCGTTATCTCTTGGCAATCCGCGCAATAATACGCGGGGATGCGGTGACCCCACCACAGCTGCCGGCTAATGCACCAATCGCGAATGTTGTCCATCCAATGATAATACAGCTTGTCAAAGCGTTCGGGCACAAACTTTGTCGCGCCGCTCTTCACGGCCGCAACGGCGGGCGCCGCCAGAGGCTGCATCTTCACAAACCACTGGGTGCTCACCCGCGGCTCCGCCACGGTGTGGCAGCGGTAGCACTCGCCCACGCTGTGCCGCGTTGGCTCCACCTTCACCAAATCACCCGCGGCTTTCAGTTCTTCCTCCAACCGCTTGCGGCAGGCATAGCGGTCCATGCCTTCGTAGCGTGCGCCGGCGTTCTCGTTCATGCGCCCGTCCTCCGTCATCACGTTGATAACGGGCAACCCGTGGCGCAGGCCCACTTCAAAGTCGTTCGGGTCATGCGCCGGTGTGATTTTTACGGCCCCGGTGCCAAACGCCATTTCCACATATTCGTCCGCCACAATAGGAATCTCGCGGCCAACCAAGGGCAAAATCACGGTTTTGCCAATTTTGTCTTTGTAGCGCGGGTCGTTGGGGTGCACAGCCACAGCGGTGTCGCCCAGCAGGGTTTCGGGTCTTGTGGTCGCAATTTCAATGCTGCCGCCGCCGTCGGCAAAGGGGTAGCGAATGTGCCAAAACGCGCCGTCGTGGTCGTTGTGTTCCACCTCGGCGTCGCTAAGAGAGGTTTTGCAGCAGGGGCACCAGTTAATCATGCGCTCCCCGCGATAAATCAGGCCCTTTTCAAAGAGCCGCACAAACACTTCCTTCACCGCCTGCGAGCACCCTTCGTCCATCGTAAAGCGCTCACGGCTCCAGTCGCAGCTGCAGCCCAGCCGCTTGAGCTGTTCAACAATGCGCCCGCCATAGACCTCTTTCCACTCCCATGCCCGCGCAAGAAATTTTTCGCGCCCCAAATCGTCCTTGGTCAGGCCCTCTTGGGCCATGGCCTCCACAATTTTTACCTCCGTGGCAATGGCGGCATGGTCGGTGCCGGGCAGCCACAGAGCGTCATACCCCTGCATGCGTCGCCAGCGAATCAGCGTGTCCTGCACCGTTTCGTCAATGGCATGCCCCATGTGCAGCTGCCCGGTGATGTTTGGTGGCGGCATAACAATCGTATAAGGTCCCTTGGAGCCAACGCGCCGCTCAGCCCTAAAATACTTCTTCTCAACCCATTCGTCATAGATGCGCCCTTCCACCTCCTGCGGATTATATTGCTTCGGAAGTTCATTTAACATGCGCAATCCTCCTCTTTTAATTCGCGTTCAAATTCTTGCTGTGGCAAAGCTTTACGCTCTCGCATCAAAAATCTTGCTGTGGCAAAGCTTTACGCTCTCGCGCCAAAGCCGGCCTAAAAATAAAACCACCCGGCGGCACGCCGCCAGGCAATTGATTTCAGGCAATCAAGCGCGCGCGGCATAGCTCAACAGACCGTAACGACTACAGCCACGCGTACAACCACGAGTTTGCCACGCATCATGATGTGCTCCTTACCATATTACTTTTTAACATTATAGCATTGAATACGAAAGATGTCAAGAAAAAAATTATTGCGGAAGTGGCCGCACAAAACCTTGACATCCCTCGCCTTTCCTGTTATAATGATAAAGTTAGTGCCGGTCAGAGGCGCTGCACGGGCGTTGCGCAAAAGCAACAACAAACAAAAACACGCCGCCCGGCCCTTGCCGCCCCGCAAAACAACATCGCGTGGCGACCAATCCCCACCCCCCGGGTGGGAAAGACCAAAAGGAGGTAAACCACATGGCAGCAAAAAATTACGAGGCAATGGTGGTGTATTCGCTCAAAGGCGGCGAAGAAGCCCTTGCCGCGCGCAAAGAGCGTTTTCAAACACTCATTGCACAAAACGGCACCTTGGCCGAGGTGAAGGAATGGGGCAGACGTTTCCTCAAATACTCCATCAACAAAGAACCCGACGGCTATTACGTGCTCTATCACTTCGCGGCGGAACCCGAATTCCCCGAGGAATTCAACCGCATCGCCAGCATCACCGACGGCGTGCTGCGCGTCCTTGTCACCCGTATACCGGAATAAGGGGAGGTCAAATATGCTCAACACAGTCATTGTCATGGGGCGGCTCACAGCCGACCCCGAGGTCAAAAGCACCGGTAGCGGCATCTCCGTGTGCTCTTTCACCGTTGCGGTGGACCGGCGTATGAAAAGCCAAAGCGGCGAACGTCAAGCCGATTTTATTCGGTGCGTGGCCTGGCGCGAGCGCGCCGACTTTTTGGCCCGCTTCTTCCGCAAAGGGTCCATGGTTGCCGTCACGGGTTCTCTTCAGGTGCGCAACTACGAAGACAAAAATGGCTTCAAGCGCGAGGCCGTCGAAGTGGTGGCCGATCACATCGATTTCACCGGCGAAAAATCGCAGGGCAATGCCGGCGGCAGCTATCGCGACGAAGTCCCCCTGCCGCCCCCTCCGCCTGCGCGCGGTGGGCAGTCCAACGCGTCCGCACCCGCCTTTTCCAACGCCGGTGCCGCCGATTTTGACGAAATCGCGGGCGACGACGACCTGCCCTTTTAGGGTTTAAAAACCTGCTATCCAAAAAAATCTAATTTAGGAGGAATCTCTCATGGCATATGAAGCACGTCCCCAGCGCGACAGCGACCAGGGCGATCGTCGCCCCATGCGCAAGCGTCGCCGAAAGGTCTGCTCCTTCTGCGTAGATCACGTGGAGTATATCGACTACAAAGACACCGTTCGCCTGAATAAATACATCAGCGAGCGCGCCAAAATCTTGCCCCGCCGCATGACAGGCACCTGCGCCAAACACCAGCGCGCCCTCACCACAGCCATCAAGCGCGCACGCCACGTGGCTCTGCTGCCCTACACAGCCGATTAAGAGCACAGCCAATCACAACGCCCCCCTTTTGCACAAAGAGGGGGTTTTTTGTAAGTAGTTTTTTAAAGGGCCGACGGTCAGGGTTTCCGGGGAGGTCTATCAGTAGGGGTTCCTCACATAGCCCAGCGGGTCGGTGGGCGTGGAGCTTTCGCCGCCGTTGTATTCGTTGATTTGGAAGTGCAGGTGAGGGCCCGTGCTGTTGCCGGTGCTCCCCATCACGCCGAGCACCTTGCCCGCTTCCACCCGGCTG
>JAITBA010000161.1 GCA_031283835.1 Oscillospiraceae bacterium | reverse complement strand
AAATCCTTGCGCAGCTGGCCCGTGCCAGGCAATTTGGGCTCAATCCCTCCCACTGGGACAACCACATGGGGTCGCTCTATGGCGTTGCCACCGGGCGCTTTGCGCTGCTGGAGCTGATTTTTGGGCTTTCGGCCGAAGTCGGGCTGCCGTTTCGGTTCCCCTTGGCGGGCCTTGCCGGGCAAGAGGACAACGAAACCCTTGATATTCAGCTGCCGCGCGAGGTGATTGACGCGCTGTTTGAGAAGCTGCAAGCCTTCGCTAAGGCCAAAGGCGTTGTTTGCCCCGATTACCTGATCCCCCACGACTACAACGGCCCACAAAAAGAAAACTACCAGAATTTCCGCGATTACATGTTCACTTTCATGGAACAAATCCCCCACGGCATCACCGAAACCTATCTGCACCCCAGCATTGACACCGGCGAAGTGCGCGCCGCCAGCAGTGTGGGTGTGCGCCGCGTGTGGGAATACAACCTTTATAGCGACCCCGCCTTCCAACGCCACTTGCAAGACTTGGGCATCCAAAAAATCAGCTACAGAGACCTCCGGCGCCTGCGGCAACGATAGCTGTTGTGATTGGCAACCGCCCAAACATGCGCTATATAGCATCGATTGCAGAAAAAATGACCGAACCCAGGGCGCGAATTGCGCCCGGGTTCAGTCTGTAAGGGTGCTTCCAAAAAGATGCCGTTTGGCGCGGGCGCTTCAGTTGAAAAAAGAACTGCGACAGGGCGCGAATTGCCCCACCGCAGGTGGAGCTACTGGTCAGAATCGAACTGACAACCTGCTCATTACGAGTGAGCCGCTCTACCATTGAGCCACAGTAGCATATCGGGTTAAGAAAACACCATGTGCAAAAATTATAGCACAGCGCGACAGAAAATGCAAGCATTTTTTGAAAAAACTTTGCGGTTCACTGCCAAAAAACCGCTGCTATCCGCATGGCACAATAGGAATCGGGGAGCAGGTTGACGCCGGAAACCTCGTTGACGCCGCGAAAGCTCGTTGCGCTTTAGCGAAAAATCAGCCCAATCCCCCAAGCTGTTCCAAAAGGGGCGGCTTTTGTTCTTTGAAAAAAATTTACAATTTCACAGAGAATTCGCACAAAAAACGCTGGACAAACACAACGTTTTCGGGTATAATCAAAGGGGATTTAAACTGGACCTCCTCAAAAACCCGGGGCGAGCGGATTTGCGAGGAAAATTTTTGTCTTGCAAGGCGGAGGACGCAGGTGGGTGGAAATTTTACCGCAAAGCCGCCGGTCGGCGTTTCCGAGGAGATTTACTAAAGGAGGACGAAACACATGGGCCTTATCAAAGCGATTAGCGGGGCGGTTGGCGGCGTGCTAGCAGATGCCTGGCGTGAATATTTCTACTGCGAGGCGCTGCCGGCAGATCTGCTGGTGGCCAAGGGGCAAAAACGCGCGGGGCGGCGCAGCAGCAACACCAAGGGCGGCGACAACATCATCACCAACGGCTCGATTATCGCCGTAGCCGACGGGCAGTGCGTGATTCTTGTGGACCAAGGCAAGGTGACGGAACTGTGTGCTGAGCCGGGCGAGTTTGTTTATGACCAAGGAACAGAGGCCAGTGTTTTCTATGGTGGGCTAGATAATGGCATCCTCAACACCTTTCGCAACATTGGCAAACGGTTCACCTTTGGCGGCGAAGCGCCCAAGGATCAGCGCGTTTATTACTTTAATCTGAAGGAAATCACGGGCAACAAATATGGCACGGCTAGCCCTGTGCCTTTCCGCGTGGTGGATCGCAACATTGGGCTGGATGTGGACATTGCTATCCGCTGCAATGGGGAATTTTCCTACAAAGTCAGCGACCCGATATTATTTTATACCAACGTGTGCGGCAACGTGAGCCGAAGCTACCATCGCGCCGAAATCGACAGCATGCTCAAAACCGAACTGCTCACCGCCCTGCAGCCCGCCTTTGCCCGTATCAGTGCACTGGGCGTGCGCTACAGCGCGCTGCCCGGCCACACCATCGAGCTAACCGAAGCCCTCAACGAAATCCTCAGCCGCAAGTGGAGCGAACTGCGCGGTCTGCGCGTGGTTTCTTTTGGCATGAACAGCGTGACCGCCTCGAAAGAGGACGAGGATATGATTAAGCAGCTGCAAAAGAGCGCTGTGATGCGCGACCCCAACATGGCGGCCGCGCAACTGGTGGGTGCCCAAGCAGATGCTATGCGTGCCGCCGCCGCCAACGAAAACGGCGCGATGACGGGTTTTTTGGGCCTTGGCATGGCCCAGCAAGCCGGCGGCGCCAACCCGCAGCAGCTGTTCGGCATGGGGCAACCCTACCAGCCACCAGGGCAGCAGCCGCCCTTCGCCGCCGCGCAAGCACCCGCGCCCGGCTGGCCGTGCCCTGTGTGCGGCGCAACCAACCAGGGGCGCTTTTGCCAAAATTGCGGCAATGCCAAGCCTGCGAGCGCGCCGCTCTACCGTTGCGACAAATGCGGCTGGCTGCCGCCCGACCCGCACAACCCACCCAAATTCTGCCCCGAATGCGGCGACCGCTTCGACGAAGGCGACGCAACGGTGTGATGTTCTTTTTTGAGAGGAAAATTTGTAAGCAAACTTTCACATTTTAAATATCTCATCCCCAGAAAGGAAGACTTTTATGGAAGCCTTCATCAAAGACCAAATTGTCGCCACCCTCAAGCACGTCCCGTTCCACACGGCCGCCTCCTATTGCAAACCCAAAACCTCCCCCGAGGCGGAGGCTTGCCGCAAAAAAGTCGGCGGGTTCATCAAGGGCATTTGTCACCCAAACGAGGATTGCGAGCAAATCCGGGGGGCCGGCATCCGCTGGACCCGTGAGGATATTCCTTTCCCCTTCGACAAAACAGGCGCGATACGGGAGGATTATCTGCACTGGAAAGAAAAGCAAAAACGTTACCGCGCGGGCAAGGTGCGCGTGATGGCGGTCACGCCCTACCCGCACGATTTTATCGAACACGGCGGCATCGACCCGCGCTTACCCGAAAACGAGGCCCGCGTGCGCGAGATTGCGGCATTTTTTATCCACGATTTGAAGGACATTGTGGAGGCCATTCAAATCACCAACGAGATGGGCGTGCCGCGCTTCACGCTGCCGCTGACCATGGACGAGGCGGCACGGTTCATTGGTGTGCAACTGGCCGCCATGCACCCCCACCGAGGCGACATCATTATCGGCTACAACTCCGCCGGGCCACAAAGCGACCTGCACGCAAAAATGCGCCCCTGGTTGCAATACTGCGACTATGTGGGCATCGACATCTATATTGGCTGCTTTGTTTCGGCGGGCAGCTGGCTGCAAATGTTCGATCTGCTGCTGCGCTATCTATGGTCCATGACCGGCAAACCCATCATCCTCACGGAGTTTGGCTATATCAGCGGCGGCGCGCCCAAAAGCCCCGCCGAAAAACGCGCGGTACTTGAACGCTACGGCGTGCGTTCGGAGGCCGAAGCCCGCGAAAAAATCGACATGGTGATGGACAATATTCACCTGCAAAACCAAAAAATGTGGGATTATATCACGCATAATGCCAGCGGCAGCTATGCCGATTTTCTGTTTCAGCTTGATTTTCGCAACCATTTTTACAGCCTAATGCCCGAACACACGCTCATCAAGGGCTATCCGCACACGCCCCACGGGCAGGCCGATTTTTATCGCGACCTGCTGCCCCGGCTGGCCAAGCTGCCCTTCCTCGTTGGCGCGTTCGTCTATTGCTATGCCGACAGCGACAAGTGTTATGTGTGCGGCCAAGACGACTGCCCCACCGAAACCCGCTGGGGGCTTGTTACTTGCGACCACAAAGAAAAACCCGCCTACTTTGCCGTGCGCGATGCGTTTAGTCGCATCAATTAAAAAAAATTTGCCGCCTTCGGCGCGAGAATTGGTGCCATGGAAAATTGCTTTGAACTGCCCATGCAAAAAAAATTTCGGCTGGCGGTGTTCACCGATCTGCACATCGACGGGTTGGATCTGCCGGGCACATGGAAGGCAAAGCAGCATTTGCGGCAACACGTGCGGGCGCTGCAGCCCGGTTTGGCCGTCGTGCTGGGCGACACGGCTCTTTGCTGGGGCAACCACCTGCGCACACGCGGTTTTGTGCGCATGATGGACGCCCTGGCCACCCCCTGGACAGCTGTGCTGGGCAACCACGAGGGCGAAAGCCGCCTCGAGGTTTCGCGGCGCAATGTGTTGCGCGCTTATCAAGCATCGCGGCATTTTTTGGGTAATTGCGAACTGCCGGGGGTTGCGGGCTATGGCAACCAATGCATTGTGCTGTCGCACCAAAGCCGGCCCGTGCAGTTGCTGTTCTTCCTCGACAGCGGCGGCAAGGGCGGGCATGATTATGTGCAGCCCAGCCAGCTGGATTGGATGACACGCACCGCCGCGCGCTACCCCGGCACACCGGGCATGGTGTTTTTGCACGTGCCGCCGTGGCAGTTTAAAGCAGCGCAAGAAGCGTTGCATACCGGCACAGCGCAGTTGCTGGATGGTGCGCTGCGCGAAAGCGTCTGCACTGCAGGCACGCAGGCGCAAAGCGACGCACTAGTGGCCACATGCAAAACACTGGGCGTGTGGGCCATTGTGGCCGGGCACGACCATGCAAACGATTTTGACATTGCATGGCAGGGCATGCGCTATATCTATGCCCAATCCGGCGGCTATTCCCGCATATGCTACGACGCCCGCAGCCAGGGCGTGCGTGGGTGCACGGTGTTTGTTTTTGATAACCATGGCGTAGTGCAAATCCGACGCCTGCGCGAACACGCCAACAAAGGCCTTTGCAAAGTTGTGCAGAGGCCTTCGTTATGATTCTGTTGCAGAACATTCGCTCTGGCGCAGGCAACGCTAGGCTTCTTCTTCGGCAATGGCTTCAACAAGGGAGACCATTTCGTCGGAAGGGCCGGTGCCGTTCGCGATAAGGGCGCGGCGCTCGTTGAGGGCGATATACATCTCTTCTTTCTTTTTGCCCTCCAGGTCATACATCAAGTAGGGTACGGTATTGAACAAATGCGGAACAATGTCACACAGCGCATAGAGGAAAAACACGCGCGAATACACCGGCATGTTCTGCCGCACTGTGTCTTGGCTCCAGGCGCCCGAACCGATGTTGGGGTTGTAGCCCGACCAACGG
>JAITBA010000131.1 GCA_031283835.1 Oscillospiraceae bacterium | reverse complement strand
GCGATTACCGCGTGATTTCCAGCTATATCTATGGCGAAAAAAAGTATGGCTACAACGAATTCCCCATTTTTTTGGTTGCCAAACCGGGGGAGCATAGGGCGGACAAAGGCGAATTTTTGCGCTTTTGGCCAACGGACGCGCACAACAACCCCGAAACCGGCAAGCCTGTGCACGACACGCTTGTCTATGAATACCACGAAAAAGAAACCCACCTGCGGATAACCTATCGGCGTGAGAGCAATATTATCAATTTTAAAATGATTGAGCAGCTCAAGGGCCTGCAACGGGTTGGCGCGCGGCTGATTGGTTTTGACGGCGCGTACCACAGATTTGCGGGGCAGGTGACCCTTGAGCGGCTTGTGAATGGTGAAGTAGTTGAAACCCAGAGCGCGCCGGCGCTTTGGGAGCTGATGTTCTTCGGCCGCCTGCGGCGGGGCTAAGCCGCAAAAAAAAAATCACGACAAAACACGAAATAGAGGGATTGATTTGATCAAGACATATGGCGGGATTCGGGAATTGCGGCCAGACACCGAAACCTGCAACGACTGGGGCGGCAGCAGCGTCGAGGCCGCCGCGCGGTTCCCCAAAAAATGCCTAGGAAGGGCTGACCGGACATTTAGCCAGGGGCTGCAATGCCAGCAGATTAATTCCGTTATGGCGCTGCTTTCAATGGAGGAGGCGGCGTTTGTGGTGCACGCGCCGCTGGGGTGTGCGGGGTGCTGTTCCATGGCCAACGATTGGTTCCGGGTGGGGCAGCTGCACCGGGGCAACTTTGCAATGCGCAACGCGCGTGTTCTTGTGACAAACCTGGACGAAAAAGACATTATTCTTGGCGGCGAAAAAAAACTGCGGCAGGCACTGCACCTGGCGTGGGAAAGATATCGGCCGAAGGTGATCTTTATTTTCACCTCCTGCGCCAGCGGCATCATCGGCGACGACGTAGACGCCGCGGCCCGGGAGGCGCAGGAAGAATTTGCGGCGCAAGAGGGCGTGCCGCCGCAGGTGGTGCCCATCCACTGCGAGGGCTTCAAGTCGAAGGTGTGCGCCAGCGGCTACGACGCGGCATTTCTTTCCATGACAAACTATATTTTGAAGGACGAAGCGCCGGGCGAAACCATTCCGGGGCTGTTGAACTTGTTCGCGCCGCCCACGGTGAGCTATATAGATCAGATGGAAATTGAGCGGATTCTGCACGAAATCGGCATCACAGTCAACTACATCCCGTTTTATTCCTCGCTAGATAAGATCAGGCAAATCCCCCGGGCGCAGGCCAGCACGGCCATCTGCAAGGTGTTTGCCGATGAATTTATGCGCACGCTGGAGCGCGCCTATGGCATCCCTTATAGCCACACGATTATGCCCATTGGCAGCCGCAACACCGACCGCTGGCTGCGGGGTGTGGCCAAAATCATGGGCAAAGAAGCCGAGGCGGAAGCCTACATTGCAAAAGAGCGCGCCGCCGTGGCGCCCCTTGTGGCCAACCTGAAGGAGCGCTTGACGGGCAAAACGGTGTTCATCACCGGGGGCACGGGGCGCACCTTTGCCGCCGGCGCTTTGGTGGATGACTTTGGTATGCGGTTGCTTGGCATGCAAACGCCCACCTACGACAAATATGTGCAGGAAGACGTGGAAAAACTCAACGCGATTCATGGCAATTTTGTGCTGGATGTGGCCAACATGATGCCTTTTGAGCAGGTGAACCTGTTAAAAAAATTGCAGCCCGACGTCTTTATCGGGGTGCCTGTTTGGGCCGCGCGGCTGGGGCTGCCCACCACCCATGTGCTGGATATCAAGCGCCCCACACTGGGCTACCGCAACCTGGTCTACTTGGGCCAAAAAATCGCTGCGCAGATTGAAAACCCCGGCTACAACAAGCGCATTGCGGCCTACGCCAGCTTGCCCTACAAAGAGAGTTGGTATGCGGAGGACCCGTTTAAGTTTATTACGAAAGGGGGCGCTTAAGATGTCGCAGATCCTCGAAAACCCCCACGGCAACTGCGCGCTGGGCGGGGCCAACGCCACGCTTTCGGCCGTCCGGCGGGTGATTCCGCTGTATCACAGCGGGCCGGGCTGCTGCATGCAGACCACGGCGGGCGAAGCCAGCCAGGGCAGCCTGCGCTTGCCGCCCTACACCGCCTACACCGCTATCCCCTGCACCAACATGCTGGAGCGCGAAGTGGTGTTTGGCGGCGAAAAAAAGCTCGACGCCTTTTTGCGGGGCGCGCTCGAAATCCTGGACGCGGACGCGTTTTTTGTGCTCACCGGCTGCACGGCGGGCATTATCGGCGACGATGTGCAGAGCGTGGTGCAAAAATACCAAGAAGCGGGGCATTCTGTCTACGTGGTCGAAAGTGCGGGCTTTTTGGGCGAAAGCTATCGGGGCTACGAAATCGCTATGTTGGCGCTGCACAAAAATATCGTTGACCCTACGCCGGCGGCAACCTCCCCCAATTTGGTCAATTTGCTGGGCATTGTGCCATACCACGACCCCTACTGGGAGGGGAATTTTGAAGAACTCGTGCGGTTGTTGCACTTGCTGGGGCTCAAAGTGAACACGTTTTTTTCGCACGGGCAGGGGATTGAACACATCAAAGGCGCGGCCGGGGCGGCGCTGGATATCGTTGTACACCCGTGGCTGCTCAAGGGCATTCACTTTGCGGGCACCAAAAAACAGTTGCGCTTTGCGGGCGTGCCGCTGGGGGCCGTTGACACAGCGGCGTTTTTGCAAGAAGTCGCCCGCGCCACGGGCCGCGAAGCCCAGGCAGAGGCGCTGATTGAACAGGAGAACCGCTGGTTTTACCATTACCTCGAAACCGGCATCGGCCTGCAAAGCTGGCGCAAATTCAGCGTGGTGGGCGAAAGCGCCAACGTTGTGCCCATCACCCGCTTTTTGGCCAACGAATACAGTTTTACGCCCGAGCTTGCGGTGATAACGGACGTGATTTTTCGCCCGGAGGACAAGACGTATGTGACGCGGCAGCTCACAGAGCTGGAATATGGGCCGCCGCCCGAACTGGTGTTCACGGGGGACCAGTGGGAGATTAACCAGGCGCTGGGGCGGCACCCCGAAGCAGCGCTGCTGGTTGGCAGCACAAACGAGCACGAATTTGCCATGGCGCACATGATGCAGTTTTTTTGCGCCTGCTACCCCAACACAGAGCGATTGATTTATAGCCGTTCGCTTTCGGGCTGGCGCGGCGCGCTGACCTTTATCGAAGACATTTACTCCAACCTTTAGCCCCCCGCGTGCGCAAAATCTGTCCGTCAACAAAGAAACGCTTGACATTCTGTGCCCGATGTGTTAAAATCCAAAAGAAGAATCTACATTTTTTTAGGGAGGGAACACATGCTTGTGTGCATAATTTCGTTTTTTAAAAAAGTCACCGGGGTTGTTTGCGCGCTTGCGCAGCTCATCGGCTGGGCCATTTTTCCGCTGGAGTATTCCGGCGACCAGGTGAAGCCCGATGTGGAGAACCCGCTGGCCAAAGCGGTTGCCTACAAAGACCGGGCGGCGGCGCAAGCGGCGGGCGGCGGCTGGTATGAGGTGCTCATCGACGAGTTCGACTACCAAAACAAGACGGAACTAGAGAAGGTTTGGGATTATTCGCTCCACGGCAACCGTAACCAGGAATGGTGGTGTCCGCAGGCTGTGCGTTTGCAGGGCGGC
>JAITBA010000039.1 GCA_031283835.1 Oscillospiraceae bacterium | reverse complement strand
CTTCTCAACAGCATTCAAAGGCTGTTTGGTTAAGGTGCCTCCCCGGCGGGCTGACAGTAATCAATATGAAAAATCCCCTTCACAAGTGCGTGAGGGGGATTTTTGTGAAATGTGCTATTTATGATTTGCATTTATTCCGATACGTTGTAAGTTGTGACTAGAAAGAAGGTTCCTCTGGGGCATAGAACTCAGAGGTTTGGACGGGCCTGGTCATGGTGGCTTGCAGGCGCTTTTGTGTGTCGTGAATATCTGTCAAAGATTTTGCGAGGATTTCCTCCGCTTCGTTGACAATCTCCGCCACCACCGTGCGCACGCTGGTGGTGTGCTGAATGCCCCATTCTTCGGCGCGGTGCAGCAGGTTTTGGCTGTAGTTATTGGCTTCGTTCACCACTTGTTCCGCATGGCGACGGCTTTCCTGCTCCAGATGTTCGGCAGTTGCCTTGGCTTGCTGCAGCAACGCGTCAGCTTGCTGCTGTGCTACGCGCGTGATCGTGTGTGCGTCTATCAATTGCTTGGCCTCGGCGTTGGCGTCGGAGATGATTTGTTCCCCTCGTTCGCGCATCTGAGAAACACGCTCTTTCGCGCGTTCCACCACCTCTTGCACACGGGCGTCGGTGCTGGTTTCGGTGGCGGTTGCCTTCTGTTTGGCGTCTTCAGTTATTTTATCCGCGTCCGCGCGGGCTTTATCGAGAATTTCGGTGCGCTTCGCCACGATTTCTTTCGCACGTTCCACAGTGTTGGGCATTGCCGCACGGACGGATTCCAGCGCGTCTTGCAGAGTTGGCAGATCCACAAACCGCCAATTTCCAACCCCTTTCCTGCCCTCCACGTAGTCCTGCAACTCAGTCAACAAAGAATCCACATTATCTGACATAAGTAAGGTGCCTCCTAGCTTTGTTTTTGCGCTTGCGCGCGTATTTTTGTTTCAATTTGCCACAAAATTTCGGGGGGGACAAACGCCTGGATGTTGCCGCCAAGGGCGCACACTTGCTTGACCATGCCGGAAGAAAGAAACATGCTGCTGCTACTGGCGGGCAAAAAAACCGTTTCGGCAGTTTCGTTGAGTTGGCGGTTGATGAGGGACTGCTGAAATTCGGCGTCGAAGTCCGACATGGCACGCAAACCCTTCACAATGGCGGTGGCGTTGATATCGCTAGCGTAAAGCGCGACAAGGCCGTCGTGCGTTTTGATGGTTACGTTGGGGATGGCCACGGTGCAACTGCGAAGCAAATCGGCGCGTTCTTCCGCCGTGAAAAGGTAATGCTTTGTGGCGTTGACCGCAACCAGCACCACCAGCTGGTCGAACAAGGCGGCGGCGCGGCGAATAATTTCAAGGTGTCCGTTGGTTACAGGGTCAAAACTGCCGGGGTAGACGGCGATTTTCATTCGGCAGGCAGTCCTTTCGCATACACGCAAAGCTTTGTTTTGCCATGATGGTAGGTTTTGCGCAGCAACGCGCCTTCGCATTGGTCGGGCAAGGTGTCTTTGGCGGGGGCTTCGCACACAAGCAGCCCTCCGGGCGCAAGCCGCTGCGCCGCCAGAGGAATGGCCGCTTGCAGCAGTTGCTGTTTGTAGGGGGGATCCAGAAAAATCAGGTCAAAATTTTCGCCTGCGCGGCGTAAAAATTGCAGTGCCTCCACCGGCAACAGTTGGGCTAGGTGCGTGAATTTCGTGCGCTCCAAGTTTTTTTGCACCATTTGCAGCGCTTTGGCATCCTGGTCTAAAAAAAGACACGACTGCGCCCCACGACTGAGCGCTTCGATGCCCAGTTGCCCGCAGCCCGCGAAGGCGTCGAGCACACGCCGCCCTGCCACTTCAAACTGAATTGCGCTGAACAAAGCTTCTTTTACCCGTTGTGAGGTGGGGCGAATGACGTCTTCGCCCGGCAGCGTTTGCAGGGGCACGCCCCGGGCGGTTCCGGTGATCACGCGCATGGAAGATTCTCCTTCTATTATGTCACATTTGGGTGTATTTTGTCAAGTGCTTTTTGATTCAAATAATTAATGTGCGGTGTTCCAATTGAGGCCCGCGCCCACTTCCACCAGCAAGGGCACCGCAAGGGTGGCGGCTTGCTCCATTTCTTCGCGCAAAATGGCCTTGACGGCAGGCGCTTCTGCCGTGGGGGACTCCACCAGCAGCTCGTCGTGCACCTGCAAAATCAGCCGGGCTTGCAAGCCTTCGCGCTCCAGACGCTGGGCTACGCGCACCATCGCGATTTTAATGATGTCTGCGGCAGTGCCTTGCACGGGCATGTTCACCGCGGCGCGTTCGCCGAATTCCCGCAGGGACCGCTGCGAGCTGGTTAGCTCCGTGAGGGCACGCCGCCGACCAAACAGCGTTTCGGCATAGCCGTTTGCCTTTGCTTGTGCGATGCGTTCGGCGC
Organism: Oscillospiraceae bacterium; assembly: GCA_031283835.1. Classification (GTDB taxonomy): domain Bacteria; phylum Bacillota; class Clostridia; order Oscillospirales; family Acutalibacteraceae; genus WRMQ01. Next base: position 1,937 of record JAITBA010000039.1, on the reverse strand, counting down.
GGAAGGCGCGGATCTGCGGATAATGAGCAAAATAGGCATTGATGTAAGTCTCTGCCTCGCGAAAGCTGACGCCGATGTCTTTTGCCAACGAAAATGCGCCAATGCCATAGATGATGCCGAAGTTCACCGCTTTTGCGCGATTGCGCATTTCGGGCAGCACCAGTTGCGGTGGCAGGTCAAACACCTGCGAGGCCGTGAGTGTGTGGATGTCCACGCCGTCGCGGAAAGCGCGAAGCATCGTTTCCTCCCGGGCCATGGCGGCCATCACGCGCAGTTCAATCTGCGAATAGTCGGCATCCACCAGCAAGCAGCCCGGTGCGGCCACAAAGCAATCGCGCAGCTGCCGCCCCAAAGGTGTGCGAATTGGGATATTTTGCAAATTCGGCTCCGAAGAGGAGATGCGCCCGGTGCGGGTTTCCGTCTGGTTCAGACGGGAGTGAATGCGGCCGTCAGGCTCAATTTGTTTAATCAGGCTGTCGCAATAGGTCGATTTCAGCTTGATCAGTGTGCGGTATTCCAAAATTGGCGCGATGATGGGGTGATCGTCCCGCAAGGCCTCTAGGGTTTCCGCATTGGTGGAATAGCCGGTTTTGGTCTTTTTGGGTGGGCGCAGACCCAGTTTGCCAAAGAGCACCTCGCCCAACTGCTTGGGCGAATTTAAATTAAAAGACTGCCCGGCCAATGTGGTGATCTCCTTCGTCAGCCCCTGCAGACGATCGTCCAGCGCCGCGCCAAAGCGCGCAATCTGTGCAGCGTCAACGGCAAAGCCACTGAGTTCCATTTGTGCGAGCACCTTGGCCAGCGGCAGCTCCACGTCGGCAAAAAGAGCAAATTGCCCGTTTTGCCGCAGTTGCTTTTCGAGCTGCGCACAAAGATGTGCAAAATCACCACATGCATATTCTTGCAGCAGGCGCGGGGCGTCGTAGCCAGACGCGCCGGGGCATAGCAGATAGCCTGCCAGCGCCGCATCGAAGAGAAGATTTTTTGTGTGCACGTGGTTGCGCATGCACCAGCGCCACAGCTGTTTGGTGTCGGTTGTGTATTTTTTGATGGACGGATCTTCGAGCAATTGCTTGCAGAAACCCAAAAAAGCAGGGTTGCCACTGGGGACGATCACGTCTGCTTCCGGCATTGCAAAGGTGAGCTGTTCTAGCAAATCCTCGGCAAAGCGCGGCACAAAACAGGCGGCACCCGCGGCCCGCAATTGCGCAAGCAACGCATCCAAGTCGTGTGTATCAGTGCTTTTGCGTGCGGCTGGCCGGTCTGGTGCGGGCGCAACTGCGGGCAGGTGCAGCCGCTCAATCATTTTAAACATTTCCAGCTCTGCCAGCATGCGTGTGACTTTTGCGGCGTCGGGTGCTTTTGGGATGTAATGCGCGAGGCTGAGGGGAACGGGCGCATTGGTTTTGATGGTGCCCAAGGTGCGGCTGAGGTACGCCATGTCTTTGTCTGCCGCCAGCTTTTGGCGAATGCCCGCCTTGATTTCCGGGTTTTCTAAGTTTGCATAGACGCCATCGAGGGTGCCAAACTGTGCCAGCAGGGCCTGCGCGGTTTTTTCGCCCACACCCGCAACCCCCGGAATATTGTCGGAGCTGTCGCCCATGAGGGCCTTCAGGTCGATGAGCTGGGCAGGTGCCAAGCCATAGATTTCTCGCACGGCGGCAGGGGTGCATTTTTTTGTTTCGGGGCGCCCTGCTTTTGTGGCAGAAAGCCACACTTGTGTGCGGTCTGTCACCAGCTGCAGCGCGTCGCGGTCGCCGGTGGCCAGCACGCAGCAGTCGTCGTCGCCAACGACGGCGGCCAGGGTGCCCAAAATATCGTCCGCTTCCCAACCGGGCGCCTCGACCAGGGCAAGACCCAGCGCAGTGAGCAATTCTTTTAATACAGGCAATTGCGACGCTAATTCGGGTGGCATGCCCTTGCGCTGCGCCTTGTAG
>JAITBA010000188.1 GCA_031283835.1 Oscillospiraceae bacterium | reverse complement strand
GCCGCCGCCGAAACCCCGATGTTGTAGGGAAACGTGACTTTGTAGTCGGAAAAGCATTGCAATGCGCCAACACCATAGATACCCAATTGCCCTCCGCCTTCGCACAGCAGAGCAGTTTTTTCGGTGCGCAGGCTGTCCCAGCCAAAAAAATCATTCCGCATTGTGATCAAACCTTCGGTTTCTGCAATATAGTGCGATGTCGGTGCTCACCATGAGCAAATTGATCACATAAAAGACCAGCACATAGTTCACATGATGGGCCAGAAGTTTTGCGCAGATGCCCGCCACGTAGCCCAGCGCGATGGCGCACAGAAAAAACAGACTTTTGCCCTTGGCGGTGCGTGCGCGCCACGAGCGTGCGATGGAAAGCGGCCACGACACGCCGAAGCAAATCACCATTGCGGCCTCAAGCACTTGCGGCATGGTTGGTACCCTCCAGGCTTGCAAAAAAAATGAACGACTGCTATGCCTTTTGACACGCAGCCGCGCGTCATAGGGTGTGTCGATTTTTGTATCATGACAATTTCTCACAAAAAACAGTGCGGGCGCGGGAATAAACCCGCCCCGCATTGCATCGGTGGTGCGGTTGCGCCACGCCGTGCAGGTTCATTTTTTTGCCGAACGAAGCGGCTCGTGTTGGCGCGCTTGTTGACGGCGCGGCAAGCAAAATCACTTGCCTGCAACGGCTTCTTTTAGTGCTTTGCCGGGCTTAAACACCGGCACTTTGGTGGCGGGGGCAATGAGCGCCTCGCCGGTTTTGATGTTGCGCACTTTTTTTTCGGCGCGGTCGCGCACTTCAAAGGAGCCGAAGCCCACAAATTGCACCTTTTCGCCTGCGGTCAGGGCGCTTTCGAGCGCGGCCAGCACAGCGGTGGTGTATTTTTCGGCGGCTTTCTTCTCGATGCCTTCTTGTTCGGCCAACTTGTTGATGAAATCGGTTTTGTTCATGTGATTTCTCCTCTTTCCATGGTTTATTTTGTTTTTTTGTTTTGGAACATCTATATTAAGTTGAAAGATGCGGCTCTCTCAAACGATCCTTCGCCTGTTCCCAAAGCTTGTCCAGCAATTCGTCCGAGCAATCCCGGAGGTTGCGGCCTTGCGCGCGCACACTTTCTTCAACAAAAGTGAAGCGGGCCAAAAATTTGTCGCTGGCCTGCGTCAGAGCCTCCTCTGCGTCGCAGTGCAAAAATTTGCCCACATTGCACGCGCAAAACAGCACGTCACCCAGTTCTTTTTTGCAGTGGGCGGCGTCGTCTTCGGCAATGGCCTCGCGCAGCGCGCGCACTTCTTCCTCCAATTTGGCCAGCGCGCCCCAAACATCGTGCCGGCCGAACCCGGCTTTGGCGGCCTTTTGCTCGAGCTTTTGTGCGCGCATGAGCGCGGGCAGTTCACGGGGGACATGCGCCATGGCGTCGGCAAAGCGATCCTGTCCCTTGCTTTTGCGCTTGATGGTGTCCCAATTGCTGAGCACGTTGTCGATGCCCGTCACCTGTGCTTCGCCAAAGACGTGGGGGTGCCGTTCAATCAGCTTGCGGCAGATGCCGTCGGTTACATTATCCCAGCCAAAAACGCCACGATCCTGCGCAATTTGCGTGTGCAAGGCAACTTGCAGCAACACGTCGCCCAGTTCTTCGCATAGCAGCGTGTCGTCGTGCTTGTTAATGCCCTCAATGGCCTCGTAGGTTTCCTCGATAAAATTCTTTTTGATGCTCTCGTGGGTCTGTTTTGCGTCCCAGGGGCAGCCCCCCGGCGCGCGCAAGATTACCACAATGCGCCGCAGGTCTTCGGTGCTGTAGCAGGCCTTGGCAAGAAAGGACGCAAGATCCGGCATGTCAGTCATAGTTCTGTCCAATCCACAATTTGTCAGCTCAATTTCCAAAAAATTCAATTGTTTCTATTTTACCCCAAAAGACCGAATTTTGCAAGTGCTTTTCCAATTTTTTTTGCTTTCGGCATGGTCTCCAAATCTTCCGCCGTGACGCCCTTTGCCAGCAGCAGCGAAACAACATAGACCACCACCGCCGCCGCAATGGCAGCCCCAATGGCGGTTGCCAGCACCATAGTATCGCTGCTGAAGAACCGCGGCGCGAGCTTGAACGCGGCGCCTTTGGCCGCCCAAGCGGCGGCAGTGCTCAGCACCGCGCACCCCAGGGGCATGAGCAGCACAGAGCGAAGCTTCAGCCGGGTTTTAGAAACCCGCAGCAGCATGGCAAGGTTGATGCTTACAATCACCACATAGAAAAGAATGGTGCCCACGGTTGCGCCGTTCACGTTGATTTCGGGGCGGCTGACCAGCAGCATGTTGGTGCCGATTTTGACGATGGTGCCTGCGATGAGGGATTTCACCGGAATATCGGTGCGGCCAATGCCCTGCAACAGGCTGATGATGGGGGACGAAATGGCCATCACCGCCGTGGCAATGCCAAAGGCCATGAGAATCGGCGCGGCATGCTGGGCGTTGCCGGGGTTGCTTTTTTCGTAGAACAGCGTCATGATTTCTTTTGAAAGCACCGCCAGCCCAAAACCCGCGGGCAGCGCGAACATCAGCGAAAGGCGCAGCACAGAATTGATGGTTTTGTGCACAACGGCGTGGTTGCGTTCCGCCCACGCGGCAGAAATTGCGGGCAAGGCAGAAACACCCAGCGCTGTGACAATGGTGGGGATAAGCGTGCGGTAATCGAGGGTGTTGCTGTAGAGCCCCCAGATGTAGCCTGCGCGGTCTTTGAGCGCGATATTGGAGGCTTGGAATGCCGTGCCATAGATACGCTCAATCACATCGGGGTATTTGACGAGCAGTTGCCGCAGCAACCGGTTGACGTTGAAGGTATCGATGAGATTTGTGAGGTTGAGAATGGTGGCGCTGAGCACCATGGGAATGGCGATATGCACCATCTCGTGCAGTATGGCTTTGCGCGGGGCCGGGGCGGGGGAGCTTAACAGCATTTCGCGCGTGATTCCGTCGCCGCGGATACGGTGACGCAGAATAAGATAAATCAGCCCCGCGAGGGCAGAAAGGGTGATGCCGACGATAGACGCCGCCGCCGCCCAAGGGTAGAGCAGGGAGTCGGCTTCGGCCAAAGACCCAACAGCGCGACCGAACACGGTGCCCTTCTTGATGAACTCCGCTTCGCCGGTGTTCATCACAACAACGGCCAAGACTAGCCCGACAACAACCTTAAACAGCGCTTCAACCACCTGCGACACCGCCGTGGGGATCATGTTGCGCAGACCTTCGTAATAGCCCCGGTAGCTCGACATGGCGCAGCAGAAGAAGATTGTGGGCGCGATGGCAATCATCGAGGGGATGGAATCGAGTTGGCCGGTGCTCGAAAAACGCGCGAAGGGGTAGGCAATGGCCAGCATGGCAAGGGTGCCCGCCGCGCCGGTGACCAAAAACAGCCGCCGCGCCAGCGCGTGAATCGCCCGGACTTCTTGGTAGCGCTGCTGGGTCATGCGCTGGGCCACCATACGCGCCACGGCGCTGGGCAGGCCTGTGATGGCAATGGCATAGATGGGCAGATAAATTTCGTAGGCGTTGCTGAAGTAGTTGCGGCCCACCATGTTATAAATGGTTGCCAGCGGCATTTTATATAGCAGCCCGATGACTTTTACCAGCATCATCGAAACGGTGAGCACCATTGCGCCGCCGAGCATGCTTTGCCCGGCTGTGTCTTTTTTGCGCTCCAAAAGCAAACGCCCCTTCCACGGTTCAAAATTCTGTCTACCGAAAGGTTCCGATGGATTCTAAGAAGATATTTTATCACAAAGCCCATTGAAAATCAAGGGTTTCGCGCAAAAACATCAATAGTGCCAAAAAACGCGCGGCTTTTAACCCAAAAATTCACGCAACAGCGAATCTTTGGGCACAATTTTGTCTGGCAGCGGCGCAAAACGCCGCAGTGCTTTGGCCAGCTGCCCGGCTTGCCTGCCTGCCGGGGCGTCTGTCTGAATTTCCTCCAGCAGCGGAAGCACCCGACCGGCGAACACGCAGGGCTCATAGATATGGATTGTGTTCACACGCACGTCGGCGCTTTTTTTGCAGGGCGAAAGGTACCGGTCTTCCCCGGCGGTGACGCCTGGCCACATGCCGATGGTTTCCGCCGCGCCGGTGCCGCGGAACTGGCTGTCCCGCAGGATTCGCCGCACCAAACGCAAGCTGCGCTTGTTGAGCACGATGCCCCCTTTGCCGTCATAGATCCGTGACGACACGTTGATATAAATTTTTAGGGCTTGCGGCGCCATTTGCGTGATTTCGGGGTTGAGCGCGTGCAGGCCTTCCAGCACCAGCAGGTCGTTTGGCCCCGTGGTTAGGGGGTCCCAGCGTGTGCGCTTGCCTTCTTTGAAGCAGAAGTGCGGAACGTCGGCTCGCCCGGTTTCTTCCAGGCACCGCAGTGTGGCCCGCAGCAGCGGCAGATCCAGCGCGTAGACGCTTTCGATATCCGGCGTGCCGTCGGGCAGCAGAGGCATGTGCGTGTTCTCGTAGTAAAAATCGTCCAGGCTCACCCGGTGGGTTTGCACGCCGCGGGCGCCCAGTGCCTGCGCCAACCGCAGCGCCGTTGTGGTTTTTCCTGAGGAGCTTGGCCCGGCAAGCAAAATGGTGCGCCCCGCCCCGCCCGCGTGCTTGCCCAGCGCTTTTTCTGCCGCCAGGGCGATGATGTTTTTGTAGCGCGCCTCGCTTTGCGCGGCCAGCGCGGCCGGGTCGCTTGCGGCAAGGGCGTTGATGTAGTCCAATTCGTTGTGTATGACGGACATAAGGCTCCTTTCGGGTATTATATATCTGTATTATACGTCGCGTAAAACGAAAAAATGCGCGCTTTGCGTGCCATGAGCTCTTCGAAGCGGTCTAAATATTCGTAGGGGTATTTGAAGCCGAAGATGCGCTCCAGATAATCGCCGCCCGCCTGCTTGAGCTTGGTGACACCGCCCGCGCCGCAAGAAAGGATGGTGTGGCTTTCCTCCATCATGTCCACGTTGTAGCGGCAGGCGTACCCCGGCAAGGCCCAGCCGATGTTTTCGAGGTTCCCCAGTGAGCGGCTTTGACGGTACATATAATAGGGCGCGTAGCCCGCCGCGGGCAGCAGCTGTGCCGCCGTTTGCAGCATGGCGGCGCAGGCATCTGCCCCGTGAATTTCCTCCAGCCGGGCCGAGCGCTTGAGAGCCAGGCTATGCACGGTGAT
>JAITBA010000168.1 GCA_031283835.1 Oscillospiraceae bacterium | reverse complement strand
CCGCGCAGACGATCTTCCCTTCACGGATTGGCTGTTTGGGCATATTCTTCCGATGGAGGACAAACTGCGGCCCGGCGATTGCTATTGGGGCACGCTGCTGGCTGCGTGCGAAATGCTGAAAAGCGGCACCACTTGCTACAACGACATGTATATCTCGGTGGAGGAAAACGCCCGTGCCTGCGCCGAAAGCGGGCTGCGTGCCGTGCTGGCGCGGGGCTTGATTGGCGACAGTTATGACGACCCGGGCGGGGTCAAGCGCCTGGAGGACGCCGTGGGGGAAATCGAGGCGTTCCGCGGGGCGGGGGAGGGGCGGCTGCAATTTGCGCTGGCACCCCACGCGCCCTACACCTGCGCGCCGGATTATTTGCGCCGCGTGGCCGAAACCGCGCGCCGGTTGGGTGTGGGGATACACACCCATTTGGGCGAAAGCCGGGATGAAATCAAGGGGATTGCCGAAAAATATGGCAAAACGCCCTTTGCGCTCATGGAAGAAACCGGCCTGTTCGATTTGCCCACAGTGGCGGCCCACTGCGTATATATGACGGACGCGGACATGGAAATTTGTGCCCGCAACCGTGTGTGCGTCGCCACAAATCCGGTGAGCAACCTGAAGCTGGCCAACGGCGTGGCCCCTGTGCCGCGCATGCTGGCGGCGGGCGTTGCGGTGGCTTTGGGCACCGACGGCACCGCAAGCAACAACAGCCTGAACATGCTGCGAGAAATGAGCTTTTTGTGCCTGCTGCACAAGGGGGTTAACGAGGACGCCCTGTGCGTGCCCGCCGCGCAGGGGCTGCACATTGCCACCCAGGGCGGTGCGAACGCGCTGGGCCTGGGTGCCGAAACCGGCTCGATTGCGCCCGGTAAAAAGGCGGATCTGGCTATTTTGAACATGGCGGGCAGCCACTGGGCACCGCACGCAAACCTCATTGCCGCCTTGGCCTATAGCGCCAACGGCAGCGAGGTGGAAACCGTGCTTGTCAACGGCGAAATTTTGCTGGAAAGCGGTTGCTTCACGCGGCTGGACGAAGAGCGCATTCGCTGGGAAGTGCAGCGTATTAGCGATCGCATAACCGGTTAAGCAGTTATATAGGCGGAGGAATTGCATGAGCGACATTAAAGACATGGCGCTGGCCCCGGCGGGCCGCCAAAAAATTGACTGGGTGAAGCGCAACATGCCCTTGCTGCGGTGGATTGAAGCGACGTTTGCGGACAAAAAGCCTTTTGTGGGCCTTAAAATTGCGCTGAGCGTGCACCTGGAGGCCAAAACGGCCTATCTGTGCCAAGTGCTGGCCGCCGGGGGCGCGGAGATGTGGGTTACGGGGAGCAACCCGCTGAGCACGCAGGACGACGTGGCCGCTGCCCTTGCGGCGCAGAATTTGCACGTCTTTGCGTGGCATAACGCCACACAAGAGGAATATGAGCGGCACATGCGCGCTGTGCTGGCGCCCGGGCCGCACATCATCATCGACGACGGCGGCGACCTCGTAAGCCTGCTGCACGCCGAATATCCACAGCACATTGCAAACGTGATTGGCGGGTGCGAAGAAACCACCACGGGCATTTTGCGCCTGCAGGCCCTTGCCAACGCGCACGCCCTTGCTTTTCCTATGATCCGCGTGAACGACGCCGACTGCAAGCACTTGTTCGACAACCGCTATGGCACCGGACAAAGCGTGTTTGACGGCATTGACCGCACCACAAATTTGATTATTGCGGGCAAAACCGTTGTGGTGGCGGGCTATGGCTGGTGCGGCAAGGGCGTGGCCATGCGCGCCAAAGGCCTTGGCGCCAATGTGATTGTGACCGAAATTGACCCCGTGAAGGGCATTGAAGCAATTATGGAGGGCTTCACCCTTTTGCCAATGGCCGAGGCCGCCAAAACCGGCGATTTGTTCATCACCGTCACCGGCTGCCGCGACGTTATTACGGCCGCGCACTTTTTGTTGATGAAGGACGGCGCGATACTTTGCAACGCCGGGCACTTTGATGTGGAAGTTGACGTGCGGGCGCTGCAAGCGATTGCCGTGGAAGCCCGCGCGATGCGGCACAATATCATGGGGTACCGGCTGCCCAACGGCAACTGGGTGCACCTGCTGGCCGAGGGTCGCCTAGTCAACCTTGCCGCGGGCGACGGCCATCCGGCGGAGATTATGGACATGAGCTTTGCGATACAGGCACTGAGCGCGCAATGGCTGGCCGACCACCGGAATGACGATTTTGACGCAAAGCTGCTGCCTGTCCCGCGGGAGATTGACCGGGCCGTGGCCCTGCAAAAACTGCGCGCCATGGGGCGCGGGCTGGATGTACTCACGGCGGCGCAGGAGAAATATCTGCACGGCTGACAAACGATAATAAGAAATGAAAAGGGTGTTGTTATGTTTATCGCGATGGTTTTGCTGACGCTGGTCACCGGCAGCAGCACGGAGGCGTATCAGATTGCAGACCACTTTTTGGGGCTGACGGCGCTGCCGCTGGGACGCGTCTTTGGGCTTTGGGGCACGTGGATTACAGAACTCTTGGGTGCCTTATAGCCTGGTTGCAGCCCCGTTGCCGCTTGATTTTTTGCTCACGAGCGATTCGTGCATTCCGTGCAATCTTGCATAAATTTTTGCTCACGAGGTGGTATTAAAGAGAATGGGGAAGATTTTGATTGCGCCTTCGATGCTTTCGGGGGATTTTGGCCGTTTGGGCGAGGACGCTGCGCGCATGGAGCGGGCGGGGGCCGACTGGTTGCACCTGGATGTGATGGACGGCCAATTTGTGCCGAATATCACTTTTGGCGCACCGGTGATTCGGGCGCTGCGGGCGCATACGACGCTTTTTTTTGATGTGCACTTGATGATTGACCGGCCGGAGCGCTATCTGGAGGATTTTTTTGCCGCCGGCGCCGACTTAATCACTATGCACGTGGAAAGCACCCAACCGCAGCACATTGCGCCTGCGCTTGCAAAGATTCGCGCGGCGGGCAAAAAGGCCGCGCTGGGCGTGAAGCCGGGCACACCGGTGGCGTGCGTTGTCCCCTGGCTGCCGCAGCTAGACATGGTGCTTGTGATGACGGTGGAACCGGGCTTTGGCGGCCAAGCCTTTATGGCGGATATGCTGCCAAAAGTTGCCGCACTGCGCGCGCAGGGGTTTGCGGGCATTGTGCAGGTGGACGGCGGGATTTCGGGCACGACGATTGCGGCGGCGGCGGCGGCGGGCGCCGACTGCTTTGTGGCGGGCAGCGCCGTGTTTGGTGCCGACGACCCGGCGCAGGCCATTGCGGCATTGCGCCAAAACGCGGCATAGAATACGGCCGGGTCTACTATAGCTTCGTATAAACATTCCCCGGGGCGAATTCTTTGGCGGCGTGCTGCCGGGGGAGGGGCGTTTGCGCGGCGCACAGGCCGCCCATGTTTTCGAAGCGAAAGCCTTCCGGGGCACCAACGCGTTTCCAGTGTTCCCGGGTTTGTTCGGCAACAAAGGTGTCTTCGCCGCAAAACCGCGCGTATTCTGAAAAGAATTCCCGCACGGTGCCGAGCACCTTGACGGGGCGCACCAGCAGGCGGAACAGATTGCCCCGGCGGAACAGTTCGCATGCGCCAAAGAGCCGGTCGTCTTCGCTGCGCAACGAAAGAGCATAGGCGCGGGCGCAGTCGAGCAGCGCGTTGGTGTTGGCAAATTCGAACGCGGCCGGATGCTGCTCCTGCTTGCGCAGCGCGGGCGCGTGACCGGCACCAAAGGGATCGGCACCGCCGCCGCGAAGGGTGAAAAACAAAATGCAGCCGCCGGCGGGGCGGGGCATGGCGTCGATGAGCAGCTGCCCGGAAGGGTCGATGTCGCAGCCGGTGTTTTCGCGCACGAGGTCAAGGATAATCCAGATGACACGCCGCGTTTCTAGGCTGGCGTAGTCCAATGCTTCATAGGTGATATCGAGACTTGCAAGATCGTCTTCGCTCAGCTCCACCACAATTTTGCGCCGGGTGATCGCTTCGATTCTCATGGATGTGATCCCGTCCTTCCAATGTTCCTACTATAATCATATAAAATGGACGGGCAGTGTGCAATACTGAAATAATGGAAACTGTGGCAAAAAACACACTTCGCAGGGTTTTTGTGTCAGCCGTGGCAAAAAAATGCCCCAAAAATTTGTTTAGAGATCAAAGTTCTTTTAGTTCCTTTCTTTGCAAAAAAGAAGGAACAGGAGGTGGAGGAAATGCCGGACGAAACACCGCGCTGGAGGCAGCGCTTTGCCGACAACCACCAGGCGCGTGCCTGGAATGTGACCAGTTTGCTGATGACGCTGCCGCTGCTGTTTATCGGGGCGTATTATTATGGCGCACAGGCGCTGCGGCTGGCGGCCGTGGCGGTGCTGACGGCGGTGCTCACAGAGCTGGTTGTGGGGCACCTGGTGCTGCGCCGCCGCACACTTGACGATTGGAACGCCGTGGTGACGGGGCTGTGGATTGCCTGCATGCTCCCGGCCGAAACGCAGCCGGCCAATTCTGTGCTGCTTTATGCGGCGGCGGGGGCCATGTTTGCGGTGCTTGTGGCCAAATTGCCCTTTGGGGGCACGATGTCCGCGCCTTTTTCGCCGGCGGCGGCGGGGTTTGCGTTTTTGACGGTGTGTTTTCCGCATCGTATTTTTTCCTACGTGCCCTCGGTGCTGGCACCGCCTAGCTATAACACGTCGCTGGCGCTGATACTGCGGCAAGGGCACTCGGTGGTGGAGGGGCGGCAGAGCATCCCTATTTTGCTGGGGCAAAGCGTGGGG
>JAITBA010000084.1 GCA_031283835.1 Oscillospiraceae bacterium | reverse complement strand
CTCACGGTCGTAACAGCGTCGGCGCACTCAATGGCGCCTTTCATCAGGTTAACGCAGCCGTCGTGCTCCACAAGAGACGCGTGGGCAGGGCCTAGCCCGAACACGTCGCCCAGAATACGCATGTCGTACTTGCCCTGGTATTCGATGTTGTGGATGGTAAACACCGTTTTGATGCCCTGGTAGTAGTCTCTTTGGCCATAGAAGACCGTTTGGTAGACCGGGACGAGAGCCGTCTGCCAGTCGTTGCAATGGATGATGTCGGGGCGATAGCCTTCGAGAAGGGGCAAAACCTCAAGCACAGCGCGCGAGAAAAACGCAAAGCGCTCCGCGTCGTCGTAGTGGCCATAAATGCCGCCGGGGCGCTTGAAGTAATATTGATTGTCGAGCAGGTAGTAAATTACGCCGTTGCGCCGGGCCTCAAACACGCCGCAATATTGCCGCCGCCAAGCCACCGGCACCACAATGTGGGCAAGAAAGGTGAGATTGTCCTTAAGCTCTTGGGCAATGGAATCGTAGAGCGGCAGCACCACACGCGCGCCCACCAAGCGGCGGCGCAGCGCTTTGGGCAGCGAGCCCGCGACCTCCGCCAGCCCCCCGCTAGATTTGAACGGCAGCGCTTCGCTGGTTGCGAATAATACTTTCATCGGGTTACCTCGTTAATAAGATGTATTTGCAGGGGATGCGGGTCAGGGGATGCAAAGAAGCCGCCGCGTTTTGTCACACAACAATTTTCTTTCCGAGGTAGAGCGGAAAGTTGCGCGCACCGACGAGGGTTTTGCCGGGCTTGATCGTCACGGATTTGTCGGCGATCACGCTTTCGAGGGTGACGCCGGCGCTGATGTAGGACCCTTGCATGAGCACGCAGTTTTTGACGCTGGCGCCTTTTTCGATTACCACATCGCGAAAAATGACGCTGCCCCGGGCCTCGCCCTTAATTTGGCACCCCTCGGCCACCAGGCAGTTGTTCACCACAGATCGCAGACCATAAATGGTGGGCATGTCGTCTTGCGACTTGGCAAACACCGGGCGGGCGGGCACAAACAGCGCGCGGCGCACGTCGGGCTGCAGCAGTTCTAGGCTGGCGTCGTAGTAGTTTTGGAGGGAATCGATCACCCGGGCGTGTTCTGTGGTTTCGGCGCCAAAAATGCGCAGGGAGTTCACGTTGCGCTGGATAAATTCGTAATCGCCCGCGCCCTGGGCATTGGCTTCGCGGAGCAAGCTTTCGAGCAGCGACTTGCGCAGGACAAAAATGTTCAGGCTATAAAGAGCGTTGCTGTCGGCTGCGGCCGTAAGCCGCGCTTCGGTGACGCGCGTGCTTTCGTCGAGCTGCAGGCGCAGGGTGTTATATAATGGCGCGGGGCCGCGGCGGCAGGCAATGGTGATTTGCGCCCCGCTTTCGGCATGCTTTTGCAGCAGCGCGCGGTAGTCGAAGTTGCACACAATGTTGCAGTCGCTCATCACCACAAATTCTTCCTTCGAATTGGCCAAAAATTCCGCGGCGGAGCGCAGGCCTTCTATGCGGGTTTGGTTGCCGCCGGTGCCCGCACCCACAAAAGGCGGCAAAAAGATGAGCCCCTCGCGCTTGCGCGAAAGATCCCACGCCTTGCCCATGCCCAAATGATCCATCAGTGAGCGGTAATTTGCCTTGGTGATAACGCCCACCTTCGAAATTCCGGCGTTCACCATGGAGGACAGGGGGAAATCGATGAGCCTGTAGCGGCAACCGTAGGGAACGGAACCCATGGTACGCAGGCGGGTGAGCTCCGGCAAAGTTTCGTCGTTGGAATTGGAAAAGAGAATGCCCAGAACGTTGTTGGTTCTCATTGCAGTGCGCCTCCCACATCATTTTCGATCATTGCCTGGGGCGGAACCACCGCGCCGGGGCCAACGCGCAGACCCGCGCCCACCACAGCCACGCCCCACGCGTCTTGGTTGCCCTCAAATTCCTCGGGGCGGGCGCCCACGCGGGCGTCTTGGGCGACAACGGTGTTTTCGGCAACAATGGCATAGTGCACCTGCGCGCCGCGCTGCACAGTGACGCCGGGCATAAGAATGCTATCGCGCACCACCGCGCCGGGTTCCGCCGTAACAGTGGGAAAGAGGATGGAGAAATCGACTTCGCCCTCCACCACGCAGCCGGCCGAAACCATGGAATTTTGCACGCGTGCGCCCTCGGAAAGATAGTGCGGCGGCACGGGTATGCTGCGGGAATAAATGCGCCAATCCGGGTCGCTAAGGTCAATATCAACATTGGGGTTGAGCAGGTCGAGGTTGGCTTCCCACAAGCTGTCGATGGTGCCAACGTCCTTCCAGTAGCCGTCGAAGGCATAGGCACAAAGGCGCTCACCCGCGCCGTGCATAGCGGGGATAACGTCTTTGCCGAAGTCGTTGCTGCTTTTGGGGTTTTGCTCGTCGGCGATAAGGTAGGCCCGCAGCTTCTTCCAATCAAAGACATAAACGCCCATGGAAGCCTTGTTTGTGCGGGGGTTCTTGGGCTTTTCTTCAAATTCGGCAATGGAGCCGTCGTCGTTGACCAGCATAAGCCCAAAGCGACTCGCTTCTTCCCACGGGACTTCGAGCATGGCAATGGTGCAGGCGGCCTGCTGCTTTTTGTGGAAGTCGAGCATCTTTGAGTAGTCCATTTTATAGATATGATCGCCCGAAAGGATGAGCACATACTCGGGGTTGTAGCGGTCGATAAAGTGGATGTTTTGGTAGATGGCGTTGGCCGTGCCTTTGTACCATTCCGTGCCCTGCATTTGCTGGTAAGGCGAAAGAATGTGCACCCCGCCGTTCATGCGGTCCAAATCCCACGGCTGGCCGGAGCCGATGTAGTCGTTAAGCTCAAGGGGTTGATATTGTGTGAGCACACCCACGGTGTCGATACCGGAATTGGTGCAATTGGAAAGAGGAAAATCGATGATGCGGTATTTGCCGCCAAAGGGCACGGCGGGCTTGGCAATGGAGCGGGTGAGCACCCCGAGCCGGCTCCCCTGCCCTCCCGCTAGCAGCATGGCAATGCATTCCTGGGTTTGCATGGTTTAACACTCCTTTTTTAGATTTTTTGAATTAGAAATTGTAAACGCGATTTGATTGTCGCGGCGCTCATTCCGTTTTCTCCAAAAACAGCACGCTTAGCCCGGGGAGGGTGAGTTCGAGGGAGCATGGGAGGCCGTGCAGGGCTTTTTTGCCGGTGACGTAGGTTTTCTTTTTTTGCGTGGCGCCGCCGAATTTTTTCTCGTCGGTGCTAAAAATGATTTTCCACGCACCCTGCGCGGGGCAGCCGATTTTGTAGTGCGCATGGGTGGCGGGGGTGAAGTTGCACACGCACAAAAGTTCGTTGCCGCTTTTGTCGGCGCGACGGAAGGCCAGCACGGAATTGACGGCATCGTCGCCAGAAATCCACCGGAACCCTTCCCCCGTGTCGTCTTGCTGCCAGAGCGGGGCGTTTTTTTTGTAGAACTTGTTGAGTGCCTGCGTAAACTGCTGCATTTGCCGGTGGCTTTCATAATCAAGCAGCAGCCAGTCTAGCTCCTGGCCAAAGTTCCACTCGATAAACTGGCCGAATTCCTGGCCCATAAAGAGCAGTTTTTTGCCCGGGTGGGCCATCATAAAGCCCAAAAAGGCGCGCAGGCCGTCGAATTTGTCGCTGTAATCCCCCGGCATTTTGCTGAGCAGGGAGCACTTGCCGTGGACGACTTCGTCGTGGCTGACAGGGAGGATATAATTCTCGCTAAAAGCGTAGTGGAAGCTGAACGTGAGGGTGTTCTGGTGATCTTTGCGATAAGCGGGGTCCATGCTAAAATAGCGCAGGCAATCGTTCATCCAGCCCATGTTCCACTTGAAGTTGAAGCCCAAACCGCCACTGTGCACGGGTTTTGTCACCAGGGGCCAGGCAGTGCTTTCTTCCGCCGCCATAATAACGCCGGGGTATTCGCGGAACACCTGTTTGTTGAGCTGCCGCAGGAATTCGACGGCCTCGAGGTTCTCGCGTCCGCCCTTTTTGTTGGGGATCCACTGGCCTTTTTCGCGCCCGTAATCGAGATAAAGCATGCTGGCCACGGCATCGACGCGCAGGCCGTCGGCATGAAAATACTCGAACCAGAAGCAGGCGCTGGAAGTGAGGAAGGAGCGCACTTCGTTCTTGCTGTAGTCGAACACCTTGGTGCCCCACTGCTTGTGCTCGCCTTTTTTTGGGTCGGCGTATTCGTAGCAAGGGCCGCCGTCAAATTCGCTTAGGCCGTGGGCGTCCCGCGGGAAGTGCGCGGGCACCCAATCGAGGATAACGCCGAGGCCCGCCTGGTGTGCCTGGTCGATGAAGTACATGAAATCCTTTGGCTCGCCGTAGCGGGAGGTGGCGGCAAAAAAGCCCGTGACCTGGTAGCCCCAACTGCCGTCGTAGGGGTATTCTGTGACCGGCATGAGTTCCAAATGGGTGTATCCCATGCCCTTGGCGTAGGAAATAAGCTCCTCGGCCAGTTTGCGGTAGGAGAAGGGTTCGCCGTTGGGGTAGCGCCGCCAAGAACCCAAATGCACTTCGTAGATGTTCACCGGCGCGTGCACCGGGTCGGCCTTGGCGCGCTTTTTCATCCACGCGCCGTCGCGCCACTGGTGGCAGCCCTTGAGCGGGTAATATTTTGAGGCTGTGCCGGGGCTGCTTTCGGCATGAAAGGCATAGGGGTCGTCCTTCAGGTGCTGGCGACCGGCCTTATCTGTGACGCAGAACTTGTAAGTCTCGAAGGGCTGCACGGCGGGCACAATGGCTTCCCAGATGCCGTTTTGGTTGATTTTTTTGCAGGGGTTGGCGTCGCGTTCCCAGTCGTTAAAGCTGCCCACGACGCTCACGGCCCGGGCATTGGGCGCCCACACGCGGAACACAACGCCGCTCAGGTCCTCCACACGGTGCGCGCCCAGCAGGCGATAGGCCCGGGCATTGTTTCCTTGGTGAAATAAGTACACAGGCACTTCCAGACAAGAATCCATGACACACCTCCAAGACTGCAAAATAAAAAATTTTAAAATAAAAAATTTTTTTGAGCGGAAAACATCTACGCGTTCATTATAGCAAAAAATTTGGACAAATACAAGGGGAAAAGGAAAAATGTTCTAAGGTTTTTTTGTTAGATATGCTATATTGGCGTCGCGCGGCGCGCAAATTGTGATTTTTATTCACGCTGCTTCTCCGCACGAAAAAAATGCTTGCATTTGCCTGCAGAATTTGTTATAATAAAAAATAATGGAAGCGTATCGAAGTGGTCATAACGAGCCGCACTCGAAATGCGGTTGTCCGCAAGGGCACGTGAGTTCGAATCTCACCGCTTCCGCCATCGCGAAAGCTGTCATCTCCGGATTGGCGGCTTTTGTCTTTTCTAAGACATCCGCAGGAGTCACGTTTATGTTGAACACCTGCTCCATTTGCTTTGCAGACGCAATCTTTGTGATAAACTCCAAATGCCCGTAAATATCGGATGTCGTTCCGATCTCGCTGTGTCCAAGCCATTCTTGAATCTGCTCCATGCGAATCCCGTTTGCCAACAGAATTGCAGCACATGTGTGTCGGAGATCATGAAACCTAATGCGCCGCAGCTCGTTTTTATCCAAAAGCTTGCGAAAAGCGCCCGTGACATATCCAGGTTTCAACAGTTCTCCAATTTGGTCTACACAGAGATAACCGAGGTATTCCTGATTATAGGATCTACCGCAGAGCTTCTTGTACTCTTCCTGCTTGGCGCGAACATCCAACAACCGTGCCTTTATGTAAGGAATCAGCGGGTAGGTTCGCCAACTTGACTGAGTTTTCGTTTTATCTTTCTTATGAATCCTCGTTTTTCCATGATCTGTTATACTTTAAGTTGACACATTTCTCTCAGCTATGGAAAATAGAACAAGCAGAAAACGAGGAGGAAACGACCATGGCAGAGCAGAGAAAGTACACAAGCGAGTTCAAGGCACAAGCGGTGAAGCTGGCACGGGAAGTAGGACAGCCGCGCGCGTGCGCGGAGCTGGGAATCCCCAAGGGGACAATCAGCGGGTGGATGCGATCGGCGCGGCAGGGCGAAATTGACCTGGGGCCAGGCAGCCAGACACCGGAAAGCGGCTTGACGCTGGCGGCGGAGCTGAAAGCCTGCCGGGAAAAGCTCAAACAGCAGGAAAAAGAAATTGCCCGTCTGCGCAAGGAGAACGAGTTTTTAGATGAAGCGAGCCGTTTTTTCGCGCAAGGCCGGAAGAAGTAGAGGCGGAACAGCGCTTCGCCTACGTGCATGAAAAGCTTGAGGCATATGGGGTTGCGTTCTGCTGCCGTATGCTGAGTGTTAGCCGCCAGGGCTATTACAAGTGGTTGAAAAACCGCCACAGGCCGTATAAACACGCGCTTCTTCTGGCGTGGATCATGG
>JAITBA010000141.1 GCA_031283835.1 Oscillospiraceae bacterium | reverse complement strand
TGCGGCGCTAGACGGGGTTTTGCTGGACTTGGGCGTAAGCTCTCATCAACTGGACACCGACGCCCGCGGTTTTAGCTATCACCGCGAAGCGCCGCTGGACATGCGCATGAGCCGGACAGGCCCGACGGCGGCAGACCTGGTGAACACCCTGCCGCAAGAAGAGTTGATTCGGATATTCCGGGTATATGCGCAGGAAAAATGCGCGGTGCCCATTGCCAAGGCGATTGTGCGCGCGCGGGAACAAGCGGCCATTGTGACGACCACACAGTTGGCGGCGCTGGTTGCGGGTGCGGTGCCGGCCGCCGTCCGGCGCGAAGGCCACCCCGCCCGCAAGGTGTTCATGGCCCTGCGCTATGTTTGCAATGGCGAGATGGACGGCCTTGAAACAGCGCTGCGCGATTTGTTTGAAATGCTGAGGCCCCAGGGCCGGTTAAGCGTGATCACATTCAACAGCCTGGAAGACGCCGCGATGAAGCGTGTGAGCAAATCGTTGTGCGCCGGGTGTGTGTGCCCGCCGGAATTTCCGGTGTGTCGCTGCGGCATTTTGCCAAAAGCGCGGGTGCCGCAAAAGCCGCTCACGCCCACGTTCGAGGAGCGCACGCAAAACCCCCGCGCCCGCAGCGCCAAACTGCGCACGCTCAAAAAAATCGCAACAAACAATTAAGACGAAGCAATTCGTTGTGATAAAAGGGATGGTAGTATGCCGTTGACAGAACGGGACTTTGCAATGTTTGAACCGGCGCGGACGCAGCCGCAAAAAAAGCCGCAGGAGCCAATCCGCAAGGTGCAGGACCCTGAAGGCGAAAGCTTGGGCAGCAAAAAATTGCGGGAACACAAGGTTTGGATGCAGTCGCTGGTGGCCTATGCGGTTTCGGGCGCGGTGACGTTGGGGCTGCTCATGATGATTCAAACCGAGACGCAACACCACCGCGCCACGGTAGAAAATCAGTTGCTCCTCCAGCAGTTGCAAAACGCACGGCAGCGCAATATCAGCGTGAAGACACAGATTGAGCGGAAATATTCGCTCGAAATGATTCAGGACACCGCCCTGCGCACCTATCACATGGTGCCGGTGGAGGGACGCCGCGTGACGTATCTGCAGCAGCCCTTAGGGGATCAATAGACCGCCGCGCAAACCTGTTTGGTGAAACAGGTTTTTTGGCATGACGCGCCCTGCATTGACATAAGGTGAAAGGGGGTGAAGGCAATGAAAAAGAAAAAACAGACCACGAGCGACCGGTTGTTCCAGCGGGCGATGATTGTGCTGCTGCTGCTGATTTTTGGCGGGTTCGGCGTGGGGGTCTACGGCCTGGTGAAGGTGCAGCTGGTGCACGGGAAGGAATATGCCGCGCGCGCCAAAGAAAGCCAGCTGCGAGACACGGAAGTGGCAGCCCGGCGGGGTTCGATTTTTGACAGCAACATGCGCGAAATTGCGCAGAGCGCATCGGCGGGCAAGGTGTATATCAACCCCAGCTCGCTCAACAAAGCGCTGAATAAAGACGAAATCATCAACGCGCTGTGCGCGGAGCTGGCGCCTATTTTGGGCATTACAGAAGAAAAAGTGCGCAAGCAGGCCAGCTACACCAACCGGAACTTTATGACGCTCAAGGGCCAGGTGAGCCGGGAAACAATGGACAAGGTGGAAACGTTTCGGAACACCAAGCTCAAGATTCGGCTGCGCAGCGACGACCAAGACGATGAGAACGCCACGAAGACGGTCAAAAGCACCTATGCCTTCTATGTGGGCACACAACCGGATGTTGTGCGGTATTATCCGCTGGGCAGCCTTGCGGCCAACGTCATCGGCTTCACCGGTGCGGAGGACATTGGACGCGCGGGGCTGGAACTATTTTATGACGACAAGCTCACCGGGGTGCCCGGGCGCATTGTTTCGGCAAAAAATGCCGCCGACGGCAACCTGGCCATCGAATACGAATCCATGAACGACCCGGTGCCGGGGTATAGCCTGGTGCTCACCATCGACGAAGTCATTCAGCGCTACCTGGAGCGGGCGTTGGAACAGGCGAAGGTAGACTCCAAGGCCAAGGGGGCCTATGGCATTGTGATGGATGTGAAAACCGGCGCGATTGTGGGCATGGCCTGCGCAAACAGCTTTGACCCGGGGAACTATCAAGCCATTGCCGACCCGGCGGTGCGGGACGAAATTGCAAAGATCGGCGACGAAAAAGAGCGCGAAAAGGCCTATAACACAGCGATGATGGCCCAGTGGCGCAACGGCTGCATCGAGCTGACCTATGAGCCTGGCTCTGTGTTTAAAACAGTGACCTATGCCGCCGCACTTGAAGAAGGCGTGGTGGACATGAACGAGCGGTTTACTTGCGCCGGGTCTTTGCAGGTGGCAAACCGGCGTATTCGCTGCCACAAGCGCAGCGGCCACGGCACCCAAACCCTCACCCAGGGCCTAATGAACTCTTGCAACCCGTTTGCCATCACTCTGGGGCAAAAGCTGGGTGTCGAAAAATTTTATCAATACATGGAAGGCTTTGGGTTCACCGAGCGCACAGGCATCGATTTACCCAACGAATACAGCCCCAAAAAAGGCATCAACATTCACGCGCAAGAAAACATGCATATCGTGGAACTGGCATCCTGTTCTTTTGGGCAGAGCTTTGAGGCGTCGCCTATGCAGATTATCACGGCGGTTTCGGCGATTGCCAACGGCGGCAAGCTGATGCAGCCCTATATTGTGGCCAAAGAGCTGGACGAAAACGGCAGTATTATAAAAGAAACACAGCCCACCATGCGCCGCCAGGTGGTGAGCGAAGACACCGCCAAAAAGGTAGCCGGCATGATGGAGCAGGTGGTGTCTGAAGGCACCGGCAAAAACGGTTATGTGGCCGGCGCCCGTGTGGCGGGCAAAACCGGCACCAGCCAAAAGCTCAGTGTGGGGCAGGGGTATGTGGCTTCGTTTAGCTGCTTTGCGCCGGCGGACGACCCGCGATACGCGCTGCTGATTGCCATTGACGAGCCGGTGGGCCTGATTAACGGCGGACAGATTGCCGCGCCCCCCGCAGCCGAAATTATGGAAGAAGTGCTGGTGTATAAAAACATCGAAATGCGTTACACTGAAAAAGAGAAGGAAGAACTGGGCGGCGCCGCGCCGGATGTGACGCAGAAAGAAATCGCGGACGCGGAAGAGCTGCTGCAAGACGAGGGCTACCGCGTGAAGGTGATTGGCGAGGGCAAAGCAGTGCTGCACCAAATCCCTGAGCCGGGGCAGAGCATTGCCCCCGGCGGCTTGCTGATTCTTTTTAGCGACGAGAGCAGCGCCGCCCAAACCGTGACGGTACCCAAGCTGACGGGCATGGGCATTGCCGCCGCCGCGCGCGAGGCTGCCAGTGCGGGCCTGAATATTAGACTAACGGGCAATTTTAACAGCAACACGCTCATCACCTTCCGTCAAAGCATCCCCGCGGGCGCACAAGCGGCCCTGGGCGAAACCGTGACGGTGCATTTTGTTTCTAACAACGGGGTGATAGACAGGGTTGCTTAAAGCGGACGCCGCGTTAAAATTTCTTAAAAATACGCAAGTGTTTCGGCAAAAAATCCGCTCAAAATCGGAACGGTATAGGGGTTCCAACATTTTGCGGAACTGATTTTTGCGTGCAACATACTATGGGGATGAACGATGCAACTGTTTGAACTGATTCACAAAATTGCATACCGGGGTGTGCCGCCCCTGGACGCCGCTGTGACGCTTGTCACCGAAGACAGCAGCAAAGTGGGGCCGGGGAGCGTGTTCGTTTGTGTGGAGGGCGCCCATGCCGACGGGCACGCCCATGCGCGCGAAGCGATTAAAAAGGGTGCGGTGTGCGTGGTGGCCCAAAAAGAAACCGGCGCGGAACCCCAGATTCTGGTGGAGGACACCCGGCGCGCCTATGCCCAAATGTGCGCCGCGTTTTTTGGCCACCCCGCAAAGAAGCTGACTTTAATCGGTATCACCGGCACCAACGGCAAAACCACCACCGCGTTTTTGCTCAAGCAGATTTTTGACCGGGCGGGGTTTTGCACAGGGCTGATTGGCACATTGACAAACATGGTGGGGCCCAAAACGCGCGAGGCGGTGCTCACCACCCCGGACCCCTGGACGCTGCATGGGCTGTTTGCCGAAATGTTGGCGGCCGGGTGCACCCATTGTTTTATGGAAGTATCGTCCCAGGCCCTTGACCAGCACCGCGTGGAGGGCGTGTGGTTCCGCGCGGGGGTGCTTAGCAACCTGACGCAGGATCACCTGGATTATCACAAGACATTCGAGAATTATTTTGCCGCAAAGCAAAAATTATTCCGGCAATGCGCCCTTGGGATTGTGAACCTGGATGACCCCGCGGGCCCGCAAATGCTCAAAGGCAGCGGCGCGCGGGCGGTGACCTATTCGGTGCGGAATGACCAGGCGGATTATACCGCAAAAAATATTCGCTTGCAGGCAGACGGCGTGGCCTATGAGCTGGTGAGCCGACGGTTGATTGGCCGGGTGCGCTTTGGGGTGCCGGGGCTGTTTTCGGTCTATAACTCCATGGCGGCCGCCTGTGCGGCCCTTGAGCTGGGGCTTTCGCTGCCAACGGTGCTGGAAGCTCTGGGGGAATGCACCGGCGTGAAGGGCCGCATGGAAGTGGTGCCCACCGAGAAAGACTTCACGGTGCTGATTGACTATGCCCACACGCCCGACGGGCTGGAAAACATTTTAAAGGCGCTGAACGAAACCACGCAAGGGCGTGTGATTTGTGTGTTTGGCTGCGGCGGCGACCGCGACAAGACCAAACGGCCCATCATGGGGCAGGTGGCGGCGACGTATGCCGACATTGCGGTGGTGACCTCCGACAACCCGCGCAGCGAAGACCCAAACGCCATCATTGCCGATATTTTGACGGGGGTTGCAAAAATCAAAACGCGGGCGCAAGTGATTGCCGAGCCTGACCGCCGGGCGGCCATTGCCCAGGCCCTAAAAAAAGCAAAACCCGGCGACACGGTTGTTTTGGCCGGCAAAGGGCAAGAAACCTACCAAATTCTTGCCACAGGCAAGATTCATATGGACGAGCGGGAGATTGTGCGGGAGGTACTTTCTCCAAATCCCCAAGCAAAAGCACCCGACAAAGAATTTTAATCGCGCCGCGAAGGGCACTCCTTCAACAAAGAGAAAGGCGAAACTATGAACGGATACGTGGCTATGGCCATTGCGGCAGGGCTGGCGCTGGGCATCACGGCACTGCTGGGCTATGCGCTCATTCCCTGGCTGCACAAGCTCAAGTTTGGGCAGATTATTTTGGACATTGGCCCCAGCTGGCACAAGCACAAGCAGGGCACGCCCACCATGGGCGGGTTGATGTTTATTGCGGGCACGCTGCTTTCGGTCGCGGCGGTTTATGCGACGGATTTGTTGCTGGGCGGCAGCCTGTTGGGGCTGGGCGGCACGGGGCTTGCCTTGGGCCGGGGCGGCTTTAATACGAAGCTGTTTGCGGGGCTTGGCATGGCCGCGTTGTTTGGATTGATGGGCTTTTTGGACGATTACACAAAAGTGGTAAAAAAGCGCAACAAGGGCCTTTCTATCACGCAAAAAAGCGTTGCGCAGATTCTGATCAGCGTGGGCTACTTAATGAGCCTGTGGCTTTCGATGGGCAAAGCGCCCTACACGCTCATCCCGTTCGTGGGCAAGGTTTCGTTCATCCCCCAGGGGCAGCCGACGGGCGTTGGCCTGCTGTTTTGGGTCTTTGGCTTTGCGGTGATTTATGCCACGACGAACGCCGTGAACTTCACCGACGGCGTGGACGGCCTTTGTGCCGGCGTGACGGTGACGGCCGCCGCCGGGCTGATTGCGTTTGCCGTGTTGCGTTCGGCGTTTGGTGCGGGCGTGGTGTCGGCGGCGCTGCTGGGCGGCTGCGTGGGCTTTTTGGTGTGGAACCACAACCCCGCTAAGGTGATTATGGGCGACACGGGTTCCATGTTTTTGGGCGGGCTGCTGGTGGCCGTTGCGTTTGCGCTGGATTGCCCAGTCATATTGTTGCTCATGGGCATCATATATGTAATCGAAGGCCTTTCGGATGTTATCCAAATCGGCTACTTTCGCATGACCGGCGGCAAGCGCGTGTTTAAAATGGCACCGATTCACCACCACTTTGAGATGAGCGGCTGGAAAGAGAAGAAAATTGGCGTGGTGTTTTCGCTGGTGAATTTGCTGGGCGTTATCGCCGGAATTTTTGTGATTTTGTTTGGCTTCAAAGGTTTTTAATGCCACCTTTTCATCGTGACGCGGCGTTGCGGGTTGGAGATTGACTCACGTTTCATTGCGGCGCGGCGTTGTGGGTAGAAGATTGACTTACCTTTTCATTGCGGCGCGGCGTTGCGGGTTGGAGATTGACCCGCGTTTCATCGCGGCGCGGCGTTGCGGGTTGAAGATTGACTCACCTTTTCATCGCGGCGTGGCGTTGCGGGTAGGAGATTGACCCTTTTGATTTGCCGCGTTAAAATGCAAGGAGGCACTATTGATGACCGTCACACGTGAAACCATGCGGCCCAAGCGGGAGCCGATGAAAATGAAGCTGCTGGCTTATGGCGGCTTTGATTTTCCGTTTATGCTGATTGTGACGGTGCTGCTGTGCCTGGGGCTGGTGATGATGTTTTCCGCAAGCTTTGTCTACGCGTACGAGCACTATAAGGGCGATTCCTACCATTTTATCAAACGACAGGCGCTTTTTGCGGTGGTTGGCTTTGCGGCCATGCTGCTGATTTCGAAAATGAACCTGAACGTGCTGCGCAAGCTGGCGG
>JAITBA010000087.1 GCA_031283835.1 Oscillospiraceae bacterium | reverse complement strand
CTTGCTCCTGGGCGGCGCGCAAGAACGCAACCGCCGCGCCGGCACCGAAAACCTCCCCGCCATTGCGGGCATGGCAGCGGCGCTTGAGGAAGCTTTGGCCGAACTAAACGAAACCGGCGCCCGCGTTGCGGCCCTGCGCGACCAGCTGATTGCGGGTTTGGGCAAAATTGCGCGCAGCCACCTCAACGGCGACGCGGCGCGACGGTTGCCTGGCAATGTGAGTTTTTGCTTCGAAGGCCTGGAGGGCGAATCGCTGCTGCTGCTGCTGGATGCCCGCGGCATTGCGGCAAGCTCCGGCTCCGCCTGCACCTCCGGCTCTCTCGACCCCAGCCACGTGCTGCTGGCCCTGGGCCGCCCCCACGAAATCGCCCATGGCTCCCTGCGCCTGAGCCTTTCGCGCCACACCACCCAACCAGAAATTGATTATGTGCTGGCCACCGTGCCCGGCGTAGTAGACTATCTGCGCAAAATTTCGCCCGTGTGGGAGCGGATTGTGCGGGAAAACGCAGAAAACCAATGATACGGAAGGAGAAGTATTATGGCAATGACCTACAGCAAAAAAGTGATGGATCATTTTATCAACCCGCGCAATGTGGGCGAGTTGGAGGACGCGGACGGCGTGGGCGAAGTGGGCAACGCCAAGTGCGGCGACATTATGAAGGTCTACCTCAAGGTCAAAAACGGCATTCTTGCGGATGTGAAGTTTAAAACCTTCGGGTGCGCGTCCGCCATCGCCACCAGCTCCATGGCCACGGAGCTGATTAAGGGCAAGCCCGTTGGCGAGGCGCTAGAGCTGACCAACAAGGCCGTGGTCGAAGCCCTGGACGGCCTACCGCCGGTAAAAATTCATTGTTCCGTGCTGGCCGAAGAAGCCGTGAAGGCGGCCATCAAAGATTATTATGACAGAACCGGCACCGCCTACGACGCCGCTCTGTTTGCCGATTTAGAAAGCGAGCACGAACACGGCGATTTGGCATTGACAGAAGACTATAGCAGTTCCACATAACATTAAGCGTTGCGGCACCTCATTTTTTGCTTGAAGGAGCTTTTATGACCATTGCCGAACTGCAAGCCGAAATTTTGCGGCTAAAAAAAGAAACCGACACCTGTGTTTTGGCGCACAGCTACCAAGCGCGCGAAATTCTTGAAATTGCCGATGTGGCGGGGGATTCTTATGCCCTGGCGGCGGCGGGCGCCAAGCAGCCGCAGCGGCATTTGCTGCTGTGCGGCGTGCGGTTCATGGCCGAAGGGCTCAAGCTGCTGGCACCCGAGAAAACCGTGCGCCTTGCCAACCCCGAAGCGGGCTGCCCCATGGCCGAGCAGATGGACAAGCCGTTTATCGAAGCCGTGAAGCAACAATACCCCGATCACACGATTGTGGCGTATATCAACACAACAGCGGCGCTAAAAACGGTCTGCGATGTGTGTGTCACCAGCTCCTCCGCCGTGCAAATAGTAAAAAAGCTACCCAACAACAACATTGTGTTTTTGCCGGACTGCAATTTGGGCGACTACGTGGCCCGGCAGTGCCCCGAAAAAAAAATCAAGCTGCTGCAAGGCGGCTGCCCTATTCATGCCGCCGTAAAAAAAAGCGAGCTGCTGGCCGCCAAGCGGGCGCACCCCCGGGCGCTGGCGCTTGTGCACCCCGAATGCACCCCCGACGTGGTGGCTTTGGCCGACTATGTGGGTTCTACCAAGGGGATTATGGACTACGCGCGGCAAAGCGGCGCAAAGGAGTTTATCATTGGCACCGAGCTTAGCATAGCCGCACACTTGCAATACGAGTGCCCCGGCAAGCGCTTTTATCCCTTGAGCAAAAAGCTGCTGTGCCCCAACATGAAGCTGACCACCCTGCCGGACGTTTTTTTGGCCCTGACCGGCGAAGGCGGCGACACGATTGAACTGCCCCCCAAAACCCTGCGCGACGCCCGTCTTTGCATCGACAGAATGATTGCCCTGGGCGGATGAAAGGCGAAGCGCTTGCTGCCCGCAAAAAAACAAAAAGCGGAACCGCGTGGTTGGCGGTTCCGCTTTGCACTTCCTGGTATGAATAGGGGCATTGCGCATATGTTGCCGGGGACAGAGTATTTTAAAAAAACGCAACGCAGGAGGGCAAAAAATCTGCCGGAAGACGCGCGGCGAAGGGGTGTGCCCGCAGGCGCTTAACCCAGGCGAATGATGTTGAGCTGCGCGCGGTTGGCGTCGATTTTGGTCGCGGGCTGCGCGGCGCGGGCAAACAAGCGCAAAGAGACGCCGGCGCTGAGCCAGGTGACTTGCTGCCCTGCGTCGTAGCCCGGCCGCAGGGCGTGGGACAGGGTGATTTCTTGCTGATCAAGGCCCAGCTGCAGCGTGGCTTCGCCGGCGACATCGTCCACGCCAAGCTCCCACAGGAGCATATAAAAGCCTTCGGAAGGGATGGTGAAGGCGCTGCCGTTGCGGGTGATGCCGGCGGCGTGCTGCGCCGTTAGCGGCAGCGCGGCTTCGTCTGTTTCTTTGGCCAGCAAAAGGCTAAAATCCTGGGCCCAGGCCGCCAACCAGGCGCGGTCGATTGGCACGGGGGCGGGCGGGGCGGGTGGTTGCTGTGGTGCTCTTTGCGTTGGTTGCTGCGGCGCGCGCACGCCCAGCGCCGCGATGGGTATGTTTCTTGTGCCGGTGCGGCCACTATTGTTGCGCCGTATCTCCATCAAATCCACTCCCATATTAAAAATGAATCAGTGCCGTATTTAAAGATTTTTTTGCTCTTACTAAAGGATATGCGGTTATGGCAGAAAAAGTACCGGTATTTTTGCGAAAGGTTCTTGCTATTTTTGCGAAAGCGTGTTATTATTATAAAG
>JAITBA010000058.1 GCA_031283835.1 Oscillospiraceae bacterium | reverse complement strand
CCGCGCCCCCCTCTTCGGGGCGCGCCGCCGCCGGGGGGGGGGGGGGGGGGGGGGCAACAAAAAGACGCCGCCGTCATCGTCGAGGAATTGCTGGACGGTTATGCCGCGGCGGCGGCTTTTCAGCGGGAAGGCATGGAACGATTCCGGGCGGCCTATGCCCTCGAAAGCGTGTTGCCCGCGCTGCTGAATCGCTCGCAACCCAAAACAATCGCGCCGCTCAACGAAGCCCAGGTTTTCAGCGCGGTTTCGGCTGCAGCCATTGCACAGCAGGCCATTCTATACCCCTACATCAACCAAGATTTGCAAAGAGTCTACGACAAAATCAAAACCACCAGCTTGGTCTATCTTTTTGCAATACTAAAAAATTTTTTACGAAACCGCTTTGTTAGGCAAAAGAGAGGATGACGACATGCCAAAAGAAGACGCCCTCGTGCGCGTGGCGCAAAACAAAAAAGCCTGGCACGATTACTTCATTCTCGAAGAATATGAGGCGGGCATTGCGCTGTTCGGCACAGAAGTCAAGTCCATCCGGCAGGGCCGCGTAAACCTAAAAGACAGCTGGTGCGGCATAAAAAACGGCGAAATGTTCGTCAGCGGCATGCATATAAGCCCCTACGAGCAGGGCAATATCTATAACCGCGACCCCACGCGCGTGCGCAAACTGCTCATGCACAAGCACGAAATTCTCAGGCTTTTTGGCGAAAGCCAGCAGCAGGGCCTGGCGGTCATTCCCCTGTCGCTCTACTTCAAAAGCGGCCGGGCCAAACTGCAAATTGGCCTGTGCAAAGGCAAAAAGCTTTACGACAAGCGCGACGCCGCCGCCGCAAAAGACGCCAAGCGGGAGGCGGAACGCAACTGGCGCGAAGAAAATCGATAAAAAGCGGCACACCGCCACGCCGCCCGCCCAGCAAAACCCACTTTGGCAAAGATTTATTTTTGGTGCCGCATGCCAATGGTGAGGAAAACAACCCTTCCGCAGCGACAAATGATGGCAGCAAAAAAATAGGGGGACGAAAGGATTTCGACGGGGATTTTGAACCTTGGCAAGCGAGCAGCGGCGCGGACCCGCTATATCAAGCCGTAGTTTAGAAATAAACGACACAGATTACGAACTTCTTGCTGCTTAACCTTAACCGGTAGCAGCCGTCTTGCCCGGGAGGCCTGCGGCCAGGAACAAGGCGTCACTTAGCAGGGCACGTGCACGGCCGGGACGCCTTGCCCGCCGTCATGAAAACACACGGCTACCGTAGCGCATCGCCTGCCCACCGGCGGCGCGTGAGGGGAACCTTATTGATGGGCTACGCTCGTAGAAACCCTTGAGGATGGATTTTCGGACGCGGTTTCGATTACCGCCGTCTCCACCAGCGCGCAAAGAACCCGTTGACACGCATTGAGCAAATGTGTATCAACGGGGTTTTCTTTTTTAGCAGTTTAGTTTGCCGTGTTTAACTGCTATATGTCGTATCCTTAATTGCCTGCGCCAGCCGGCGCACAGCCTCTTCTGTGGTGACGTTTTCTAGTTGCGCGGCAGCCATGGTTTGGTGCCCGCCGCCGCCTAGCTGCTCCATAACCAGCTGCACATTGCGCGCGCCGAGGGAGCGGGCCGAAATGAACACCGTGCCGCTCTGGGCAAACAGCACAAACGATGCGTCCACCTCCTCCAGGTTCAGCAATTCGTCCGCCGCTTGTGCACAGATGAGCCGCATGTCCTCCGCCGCCGCGGGCAGCGCGATGCTCACCGCGCAGCGGTCAATCACCTTGGCGCGGTTCACAATTTCCGCTTTGCGGCGCGCTTCCGCCGGGCCTTCGGCAAACAGCCGCCGCACCTGCACCGGGTCGGCACCCTTTCCGCGCAGCCAGGCGGCAGCCTCAAAGGTTGCGGTCCCTGTGCGCAACACAAAGTTGCGGGTGTCTAACTGAATGCCTGCCAGCAGCGCATTGGTCTGGCAGGGTGCGATTTTTGGCGCGGGTATTGTGTATTGCAGCAGCTCCGTCACCATTTCGCACGCGGAAGAAGCGCCGGGATCCAGATGGAACATCAACGCGTCCCGAATATGCTCCACAGACTGCCTGTGATGATCAATCACCACAACAAGCTTGGCCTGCACCAGCAACTGCGGGCTTTCCGCCATCGCCGCCGCGTGGGCGTCCACCAGCACCACGAGCGTCTTGGCGCTCAGGTCATTCAGGGCCTTGCGCGGCGTGATAACGGCAGGCGCGCCGTCCGCGTCTTTCCATTGGGCCAGCAACGGACGAGCCATGCACGTTTCTTCCTCCAGCACAATGAAGGCGGGCTTGTCCTGTGCTTTGGCTATGGCACACACGCCCGCCGCCGCGCCTAGGGAGTCAAAATCGGCGCGCTTGTGCCCCACGGCCAACACCTGCTCACACCCTTGCATAATCTCCGCCAGGGCGGCGGCCGTCATGCGCACCTTCACTTTTTCGCTTTTTTCGACTCGCTTCGATACCCCGCCAAAAAACTGGTAGCTTAGATCGGGGTGCTTGACCGCCGCTTGGTCGCCGCCCCGCCCCAATGCCAGTTCGAGTGCCTGACGGCTGTTGGCACCGCATTCCGCAAAGGTGTCGCCCTGCCCCACGCCGATCGAAATCGTGACCCCCGCTCGTTCTCCGCGGAACTGGTAGCCTCGCACTTTGTCGAGAATCGCAAACTTGTTTTCAATCATGCGCCGCAGCATGGGCCGCTGCACCAGCAGCAGGTAGCGGTCGTCCTCCGCCTTCAGGAACAACCCCTCGTGCACATCTGCCCAGTCCTCCAGCAGCGCCTCAATGCTTGCGCGCAGTTCGGCCAGCACGCTTTCGCGGAAGCCGCGGCGCAACTCATCTACGCCGTCCAGCTCAATTTGCAACGCGCAGGGGCGCAGGCGCTCAATTTCGGTGTGCAGCGTTTCGGGGTCGTTTGTGTCCCAATCAAGAGCCTGCTGTTCCCGTTCCCGCTGCCGCCGCTGCCAGCGCACCAGCGCACCCGCCAGCAGCACCACTGCCAGCGCCAATGTTAGCACAACGATAAGAATCACCGCAAGCAGCTGCGGCGAAAGGAAAATTTTCATGATATACTCCTGCGTGATAAGGACTTTGGGTGGTTTTTATCGCCCGGCAAGGCGGAGGAGGGAGCCGTAAAAATCATAGGGGCACGGCACGCCGCACCCCTGTTGCATTGTTGGTTACCCTTCCATCACCACGGGCAGAATAATCGGGCTGCGTTTGGTGCGTTCGTAGAGCAGGCGCGACACCTCTTCGCGCAGCTTACCGCGCAGGGTGTTAAAGTCGCGGCGGTAGCGGGCGGGGGTTTCCTCCACAACGCGAACGGCCAGGGCACGGACCTCCTCCATCAGGTTGCCGCTTTCTTTTACGTAGACAAAACCCTTCGAGATAATCTCGGGGCTAGAAATCATCTCGCCGGTCTGCCGGTTCACCGTCAGCGCCACAATCACCATGCCCTCCTGAGATAGATGCTTGCGATCGCGCAGGACAGTGCTCCCCACATCGCCCACACCATAACCATCCACAAACACGGAGCCGGACGGCACGCTTTCGCCCACTTTCATCTCGTCGGCGGTCAGTTCCAGCTGAATGCCGTTGTCGGTAATCATGATATTGTTGGGATCCATGCCCATGCTCAGGGCCAGCTGGGCGTGCTTGGTCAGGTGCTTTTGCTCGCCGTGCACGGGGACAAAGAACTTTGGGCGCACCAGCCCCAGCAATATTTTTAGCTCCTCCTGGCACGCGTGGCCCGAAACATGCACGTCATGCATGCGCTCATAGACCACCTGCGCGCCAAGCTTTAGCAGTTCGTTCACCACTTTGCCCACGGTTTTTTCGTTGCCGGGGATGGGTGTGGCCGAAATAATCACGCAGTCCTGCGGGCCGATTTCTACCTTGCGGTGGTCGCCCATGGCCATGCGGGTCAGGGCGCTCATGGGCTCGCCTTGGCTGCCGGTAGTAATGACCACCACCTGCTCGGCGGCGTAGCGGTTGATCATGTCCGCGGGGATTAATATGCCGTTGGGGATGTGCAGGTAGCCCAGTTCCAGGCCCACATTCACCACGTTTTCGAGGCTGCGCCCCAGCAGCGCCACCTTGCGCCCCAGTTGCTGCGCCACATCAATAATCTGCTGCACCCGGTGCACGTTTGAAGAAAACGTCGCCACCAAAATGCGCCGGTTGCCCGCCTTGCGGAACAAGGTTTCGAAGCTTTCGCCCACCTTGCGCTCGCTCATGGTGTAGCCCGGGCGCTCGGCGTTGGTGCTGTCGCCCAGCATGGCCAACACGCCTTTTTTTCCATATTTTGCAAAGCGCCCCAGGTCAATCATTTCGCCGTCAATAGGCGTGGTGTCAATTTTAAAGTCCCCGGTTTGAATCACCGTGCCCGCCCCGCAGATAATCGCGAACGAAAGCGCGTCGGGAATGGAATGGTTCACATGAATGGCCTCAACAGAAAAACCGCCCAGTTGAATCGTGTCGCCGGGTTTGATTTCGATCAGCTTGGCTTTGTCGTGCAGCCGGTGCTCCTTGAGCTTGTTTTTAATCAGCCCCAGCGTCAGCTTGGTGCTATAAACCGGCACGTTCATCTTTTTGAGGAAGTACGGGATAGCGCCGATATGATCCTCGTGCCCGTGGGTCACAATCAGGCCTTTGATGCTGTCGCGGTTCTGTTCAAGGTAGGTAAAATCGGGGATGATCACATCGATGCCCGGCTGTTCCGCGTCGGGGAAGGTCATGCCGCAATCGACCACAAGGCGCTCACCCTTGTATTCATA
The DNA here is from genome assembly GCA_031283835.1 of Oscillospiraceae bacterium. GTDB lineage: Bacteria > Bacillota > Clostridia > Oscillospirales > Acutalibacteraceae > WRMQ01. The sequence goes on along the minus strand of JAITBA010000058.1, from coordinate 1,579 downwards.
TACCGTGAGGTTTTTGCCTACCTCGTTGATGCCGCCCAAAAAGGCGATCCGCAAGGGTTCTTTTTGTTTGCGGCGGCCATTTTGCTGCTTTTTTTGCTGCTGTGCCTGCTTTTGTGCGGGTTGCTGTTTTGGCGCGGAGGGTTGTGCCTGTGCAGGCCTCGCCTCGCTCTCCTGGTTCCTGCCGCCGTTCTGTTTTTCTTTTACATAAGGGCGCTTGCCCCGGACCGATGCGTCCAGGATTTCTTTTTTTTCGTTTTTTGCCAATGATTTACTCCTTTTTCTAGCGCATGCAATGTTCTCCTGCATCGGGAACCCGCGCAAGCGTGCATGGCTTTTTATTTTGATTTGATTTATTCATTACGAAAGGGAAAGCACCCTCTCGCAGTATCTACTTCAATGCATCTATTTTACACGATTTTTTTCCTTTTGTCAAGTTTTTTTATTTTTATATTGCATCACGGCAAAAAAAGTGATAGAATAGAAGGCGGGAGGGGTGAGAGGATGGGCTACAAAAATCGGCTTGACCTGCACGCGCACACAGATAATTCCTTCGACGGCAAACACAGCGCCATTTTTTTGTGCGAAACCGCCGCCGAAAAAGGTCTGCGGGCCGTGGCGTTCACCGACCACGTAGAAATGGATTTTTTTCGGGAGCAAAACTTTGACCGCACCGCCCTGCAAAGCTACTTCGAGCTGGTCAAGGCCCGTTCGGCCTTTCGCGGCAAGCTGGTTGTCTGCGCCGGGGTGGAGTTGGGAGAGCCAACCTATAACCTGCCCGAAGCCGAGGCGCTCATTCATCAATATTCTTATGACATTGTCATCGGTTCTATTCACAATTTGCGGGGCAAAAAAGATTTTTGGTTCCTGCCCTACAACGAATACGACGACAGCCACATCGCCGCGCTGCTCCGCGAATACTTCGACGAGCTGCTGCTGCTTGCCCAATGGGGCAAATTCGACACACTGGCCCATTTGACGTATCCCCTGCGCTACATCTGCGGCGAGCATGGGTTCACGGTGAACCTGACGGACTACGCACAGCAAATCGACGCCGTCCTCGAAGCCGCTGCCAAAAACAATCTGGCGCTGGAAATCAATACCTCTGGTCTGCGCCAAAAACTGGGGCAACCCATGCCTAGCGAATTTTTTGTGCGCCGTTTTAAGCAATTGGGCGGCAAAAAAATCACCATCGGCTCCGACGCGCACTTTGCCGAGCACCTGGGCATGGGCATCGAACAAGGCATGGATCTGGCCCTGCGCTGCGGGTTTACCCACCTCACGCTCTTTCAGGGCCGCGAGCCGGTGCAGATTGAGATCTGCTAGAACACCAAACTATGAGTGAATTTGTGTGCAAATTGCACGCCTATGCCAAAATCAACCTGCTACTCGATGTGACCGGCAGGCGGCCCGACGGCTACCACGAGGTCGCCATGCTTATGCAGTCGATTGACCTGCACGACACCGTGACACTGGAACGCACAAACTTGCCGGGTGTCAAAATCGTGTGCGGCGCACCCGGCGTGCCCAACGACGCGCGCAATATTGCCCACAAGGCCGCGCTGGCCTTTGGCGTGGCAGA
>JAITBA010000038.1 GCA_031283835.1 Oscillospiraceae bacterium | reverse complement strand
CCAATAATCACTTCGTAGGAGGAGGTGGCAAGGTTCTTTTTGTTCACGCCAAGGCCCGTTGTGGCATTGCCCTGTGGGTCAATGTCGGCCAAAAGCACCCGCCGCCCCTCGGCTCCAATGGCCGCCGCCAGGTTCACTGCCGTGGTGGTTTTGCCCACCCCGCCTTTTTGGTTCACAATCGCAATCACTTTACCCATTGTTTTTATCCTTTCGCACCCTTTGGCGGGCAAACCGCGCCGCAGAACCCCTGCATCGCAATTTGCGGCCCGTCTCTTTGTCACGCCTTTTATTATAACACCGAATGGAAAAAAGTGCAAGCCTTTTCTCTGTCTTTTCGCGAAAAGCCGCGCGCAAAATGGCGCATGGGCTGCAAAAAATGTTTCACGTGAAACAATTTCGATAAAAGAATTATAATGCCGCACAATCGCAACATTTTCTTGTTGCAAAGCAAGCCGACAAGCGGGCAGACGACCTATGCAATCGTCTACCCGCCCGTCGGATGATGTGGGGGTGTGAAAGAGAAAAGAAGATGGCAATTTTACGTGCCGCGCAGCGCGTTGGCGGCTAGCCCGTGCGGCGAGAAGCGACCGCTGTCGCCTTGGGAATGCGCACGGTGTAGATGTAGTGTGTATCATTTTCGGCCGATTCGCTCACGGCGGCAATGCCCGAAGCGCGCATGGTTTCCACCGCGTGACGAATTGAATTGACGAACAGGCGCACGTCGCGCACCAGACGCACGGGGGGCTTTTGCTTTTGGATTGGTTTGCGCAACGCCGTGTCAATCAGCTGGTCTGTTTGCTGCACAGTGAGGCTGCGCGCAACCACGATGTCTAGCAGCGCCGCTTGCCGGGCGGGGTCTTCGACGCGCAACAACGCGCGGGCATGCCGCTCGGTTAGCCCCGCGGCGGCGATTTGCGTGCGCAATGCCTGCGGCAACTTCAGCAGCCTGAGTTTGTTGGAAAGTGTGGAGGGCGCGCGCCCCAATTCCCGCGCCGCCTGCTCCTGCGAATAACCGCATGTTTCGATCAGCCGGGCAATGGCTTCCGCTTCCTCAAAAAAGCCCAAATCAGCCCGCTGAATATTTTCGACCAGCGCCAGCACCGCCGACCGCTCATCGCTGATTTCCATGAGCAGGCAGGGAACACGTTCCAACCCGGCCAAACCGGCCGCGCGCAGGCGCCGCTCCCCCGCCACCAGCTCATAACGACCGGTTTGCAGCTGTCGCACTGTTAACGGCTGCAAAATTCCGTTACTGCGGATGCTGTCTGCGAGGCTTTGCAATTCCTCCGGATGAAACGCCCGCCGCGGCTGGTGTGGGCTCGGCTGAACCTCCCGCACCGGCAGCTGCAAAACAACACCCGCTTTTTCCTTCCTTTTTGGCAATCCCTTCATGTTTTCGCGCCTCCATTTTTGCACAATATGCGCACAAGCCCTTGGCGTTTGCAGTCCGCGCTTTTACATCCTTTGCTTTATCTAATTATAGCAGTCTGCGCACGGTTTGTCCAGTTTATTCCATCGCAAACTTCGCGCAGTCCTGCGAGATTGTGCGCAATTAGAGCGATTTTTTTCGCATAGTTCCATAGTTTCGGGGGTAATTTGTTGGAGTGCGCGATATTTTTTTGCAAAGAACAAGTGTGCGTTCCCCATATTCTGTCGTTTCGCACAAAAACCCTGCATCTTCTCCGCCCAAACGCGCAATGCCCCGCTGCGCTTGCGCCAGCTCCGCCCAGGTTTTTTCGCTCGTGCCCTTGTAGGCGCAGAACAGGCCGCCCGGCTTCACAAAGGGCAGGCACAGCTCGCAAAGCAGCGGCAATGCCGCCACCGCGCGCGCCACCACCAAGTCGAATTGCTCCCGCAGCGCCGGGTTGTGGGCGGCGGTTTCGGCACGGGCGCACACAACCCGCACAGGCAGAGCCAGCTCCCGCGCCGCCGTCTCCAAAAAGCGCGCCTTTTTCTCCGTGCTTTCAAGCAGCGCCACACGCCAACCGGGCCGGGCAATGGCCAGCGGCAGCCCCGGGAACCCCGCGCCCGCGCCAACGTCCAGCACCGCAATTTGCTCCCCCAACGCTTCCGTCGCCGTCCGCGCGCCCGCCAACCGCAGCAATGCCAGGCTGTCGTCAAAGTGCTTGCGCCGAATTTCTTCCGGGTCCGTGATGGCCGTCAAGTTATGTGTTGCGTTTTCGCGCAGCAAAATCTGCGCGTAGCATGCAAGTTTTTCGTTCATAGGTCCTTCCCCAAAATGTTTCACGTGAAACATTTTCTAATCTAGAATTATAAATCGCTCTGCGCGCGCCAACGCACAACCGGCAACGCTCTGCCGTTTTGCTCACTTTTTCTTTAAAAAAAGCAGCAATATCTGCACGTCGGCGGGGTTAACCCCAGAGATGCGGGCGGCCTGGCCAAGGGTTTCGGGGCGCACGCGGGCAAGTTTTTCGCGCGCCTCCAGCCGCAGACCCGCAATGGCTGCGTAATCCATCACCTCGGGCAGCGGCACATCTTCCAAACGGTTCATCTCCCGCACCTGCGCCTCCTGCCGCTTTAAATAGCCCTCATATTTGATGTCCGTTTCCGCCGTGGCCAACACCGCCGGCGGCAGCTCTGGGCGCGCGAGATCGAAAGGCGCAAGGGCCGCATAGGTCAACTGGGGGCGGCGCAGCAACGCCGCAAGCGACACGATACCCTCTGGCGGGGTGGTGCTCAGCGCCGCAAGCGCATCGCACAGCTCCCGCGAGGGCGATAGTTTGGTTTGCGCGGCGCGCTGCTTTTCCGCTTCGATTTGCGCCTGCTTTTCCCGAAATGCTTGATAATCAGCCTGATGCAGCAACCCAAGCCGCGCCCCATAAGGCGCAAGGCGGCGGTCGGCGGTGTCGTGCCGCAAAAGCAGACGATATTCCGCGCGCGAGGTCATCATGCGATAGGGCTCGTTGCAGCCCTTGGTGACAAGATCGTCAACCAGAATGCCAATATAGGCTTCGCTGCGCCGCAGCACAAAAGGCGCGCGCCCCAGCACCCGGTGCGCCGCGTTGATTCCCGCCACAAGCCCCTGCGCCGCCGCTTCTTCGTAGCCGCTGGAGCCATTGAACTGCCCTGCCCCAAACAGCCCCGGCAGCGCTTTAAACTCCAACGTTGGCCGCAGCGCCAGCGGGTCCACGCAGTCATACTCAATCGCATAGGCCAGGCGTATCACCTGGCAATGCCGCAAACCGGGGATGGTGCGCAAAAAATCCCGCTGCACATCCTCCGGCAGCGACGAGGACAACCCTTGCAAATACATCTCCTGCGTGTGCAGCCCGCATGGCTCGATGAACAGCGCGTGACGTTCTTTCTCGGCAAAGCGCACAATTTTGTCCTCGATGCTGGGGCAATACCGCGGGCCAACGCCCTCAATCGCGCCGCCATAGAGCGGTGAACGATGCAAATTTTCGAGAATCACCCGCTTGGTTTCGGCGTTGGTGTAGGTCAAATAGCACTGCGAAAGCTGACGCGGCGGCGTTTTTGTGCGGAACCCAAACGGCACCGCCTCAGGGTCCCCGTTTTGCGGTTCTGTGTGCGCAACTTCAATGCTGCGACGATGCACGCGAGGCGGCGTGCCGGTTTTAAACCGCCGCAACGGCACACCCAGCGCCCGCAGAGAATCGGACAACTGCGTCGCCGCGGGCATGCCGTCCGGCCCACCCGCATAGTGCAGCTCGCCAATATGAATCCGTCCCCGCAGAAACGTGCCGGTCGCCAAAATCACGCATCGCGCCGTTAGAATCCTCCCCGTGCGGGTCACAACATGCCAAGCTTGCAATGTTTCACGTGAAACATTTTCGATATTAGAATTATAAATATCAACGATTTCTGCTTGCATTATTTCAATATTCTCTTGATTCTCAAGGGTTTGCTTCATCAAATCGCCATAAGCGCGGCGGTCGATCTGCGCACGCGGGCTGTGCACGGCAGGGCCCTTGCCCAGGTTTAGCATGCGGCACTGAATCGCCGTGGCGTCGGCAGCGCGAGCCATTTCGCCCCCCAGGGCATCAATTTCGCGCACGATATGGCCCTTTGAGCTGCCGCCGATCGCCGGGTTGCAGGGCATGTTGCCCACCGCGTCCAGGTGCATGGTGCACACCGCCGTGCGGCAGCCGAGCCGCGCCGTCGCCAGCGCCGCTTCAATCCCCGCATGCCCCGCGCCAACAACGATGATATCGAAATCAAAAGGTTCCACGTGAAACAATTTCCTTTCTGTCTGCCCGCGACGGCACCCTCTATCGCCTGCTTTTTTTGCCAAAACGCGGCAACGTGACGCTAGTTCTTCTTCCACAAAAGAACTATTTGCCCACGCAAAAGTGTGTAAAAACCTCATCAACAACCGCTTCCGTCGCGCGTTCGCCCGTGAGGGAAAACAGCGCCTGGATGGCATCCTCCAGGCAAATCGAAACCGCATCGAGTGCAAATCCGTCACGGAGTGCCGCAAGAACTTCGTCCAAAGCGGCGCTAGCCTGGGCGACACACTGCGTCTGGCGTTGGTTAGCAAGCAGCGCTTCCTCCGGCGAAAAATGGTTCGCGCCGAGCAACGTCTGCGCGGCCTGCGCAAGGACGTCCATTCCCTGCCCCGTTTGTGCCGAAACCGCCACACTCCACGGAAAATCGGCGGTTTGCTGCAAGTCGCGCAAATCGGCCTTGTTGCGCACAAGAATGGTTCGGGCCGGGTCGCATTGTGACAAAATGACTCTGTCCGCCTCGTCCAATGGGCGCGACGCATCGGTCACCAGCAAAAGAAGGTCCGCCGCCGCCATGGCGTCACGGCTGCGAACCACCCCTGCCTGCTCCGCCGGGTGCGTCGTTTCGCGAAGACCCGCCGTGTCCGTCAGGCAAAGCGTGAGGTCGCCCAAGGGCACGCTTTCGGTGATGGTATCCCGTGTTGTTCCGGGCAATTCTGTCACAATCGAGCGATCGTAGCCCGCAAAACGATTCATCAGCGAGGACTTGCCCACGTTCGGCTTGCCCAGCAACACCGTGCGCACGCCAGAAATCATGACGCGATCCGCCGCCGCCCGGGAGAGCAATTGGCGCAAATTTTGTTGCACTTGCACAACAACCTGCGCCAATTCGCCTGTATCTACCGACAATATGTCCTCATCTGGGTAATCTGCCCAGGCACTGATGTGCGCCGACTGCGCGATGAGCTGCGCCCGCAGTTCTGCAATTCGGCGGCTGAGCGCGCCACCCATGGCACACCGTGCCGCCCGCAACGCCTGGGCCGACTGCGCCGAAATCAGTTGCATCACCGCTTCAGCCTGCGAAAGATCCATGCGGCCATTGAGAAAAGCGCGGTGGGTGAACTCCCCCGGTTCCGCCAGGCGCGCGCCCGCCGCCAGCACCGCGTCAAGCACCCGCCGCAGCACCAACAGGCCGCCATGGCACTGCAATTCTACCACGTCTTCGCCGGTATAGCTCCGCGGGGAAAGAAAAACGAGACAAATCGTCTCGTCAATGCTCTCGTTTCCAGCCCTTCCAGTCTGTCCGATTTGCCCGTAGGTCATTGTGTACCCACGTAGATGGCTCCAGTCTAGCGGTTTTTTTGGGAGAAACAGTGTTTTCGCAATAATTATTGCGGTTGGGCCGCTAATACGCACAATACCAATGCCCGCCGGGGCATTTGCCGTGGCAATGGCGCATATCGTGTCGCCCGTGCTGTGATTTTTTAACATAGGCATTTCTGAGCCAATTGTTTCACGTGAAACAATTTCCTTTCTGGAATAATAAACGCTTGCTCACGAGGACGGCGGGAGCTTCAGCGGGAGATTTTCGCCGTCCATCCGCGCCGCAATGCGGTCAACAGCTTGGCTGACAAGAGCGGTTTTCATGGGCTCGCCGTTGGCAGTGCGCGAAAATAAACGCACAGCCTGGGGAACCACCCCGATCAGCTGGGTTTCTGTCTGGTCAATCACGTCGTCGATGCGCAACAGATTGCCACGCAAGGCCTCTTTGCGGTCGTATCGATTGATAATTAGACGAATATCGTCACAACCACAGCGGATCGCGTGACGAGATGCCACCGCCACACTACGTACGCAGATGGGGTCGGCTGTTGAAACAATCAGGCAGCGAGTGGCCGCATAAAGCGCCACACGAAACCCAAAACCAATGCCCGCCGGGGCATCAATGAGCACCGTGTCGTAGTCTGTGCAACTTTTTAGCACGGTAAACAGCATGTCGTCGCGCAACGCACGCTCCGGTTGCAACGGGGCGCACAGCAGATGAATGTTGCCGAAGGCCATCACCGCCTGCTGCAACGTGCATCGGCCCAGCACCACATCGGCCCAGGTGAACAAAACATGGTCGTCTACGCCCAAAATAAGATCCAGGCTCCGCAGACCAATGTCGCAATCGATGAGTAGCACGCGATGACCCCGCGCCGCCATGGCTTGCGCCAGGCACGCACTTACTGTGGATTTCCCAACGCCGCCTT